>WTAT01000419.1 GCA_013139415.1 Desulforhopalus sp. | reverse complement strand
GTGTATCGTCAAGAAATGTAAAGACCAAAGTGTCTTTTCCCTGTTCGAGTTTGCTGATACGCAGTGGAGCGAGGTCCTGTTTGAGGCTGATCACCCTGAATAAGGTAAGGGTTTCAACTGGTATCGGTCCGTAACGGTCAACGAGCTCCTCCTGCAAATCGGTCTGTACTTCCGGAGGGGAGGTGACAAGGGCCGCCATTCTTCTATAGGTTATGTAGCGCTGGCTGATATCGGGAATATATCTTTCCGGAATATAGGCGGAAAGCTGAAGGTTTACCTCCGTATCAATATCATTGATGATGCTGTCTTGGTCGACCTTTGCCGCTTGAGCTTTAAGATCAGCCACCGTTTTCTGCAACAGGTCAAGATAGAGGTCATAACCGATGGCGGCGATATTGCCGCTCTGGGAAACGCCAAGAAGGTTGCCTCCTCCCCGTATCTGCAGGTCACTCATCGCCAGCTTGAATCCGCCGCCAAGCTCGTTACAGTCCATGAGGGCCCGGAGTCTGTCCCGGGAATCTTTGCTGAGGCTGTCAAGAGATGGGACCAGTAGATAGGCAAAAGATTGCGTGCTGGAACGTCCGACTCGACCCCGCAGTTGATAGATCTCGGCCAAGCCGAGTCTGTCTGCCCGGTTGATCACTATGGTGTTGGCAGATGGGATATCAAGACCTGATTCAATGATCGTCGTACTGACCAGTACATTTATCTTTTTATTGACAAAAGAAACCATGATTTCTTCGAGTTCTTTGCCGGCCATTTGGCCATGTGCCACGGCAATCCTGGCATCAGGGACCAGCTTTTGAACGAGCGAGGCCATCTTGTGAATTGATTTGACACGGTTGTGCACAAAGAAGACCTGCCCGCCTCGCCGCAGTTCCTTATTTATAGCTTCCTTTATTACCAGTTCGTCGTAGCGGGCAACAAAGGTCTTCACCGGTAAGCGATGTTCCGGGGGAGTGGAAATGACCGAGAGATCACGAATGGAGAGGAGCGACATCTGCAAGGTTCGCGGGATCGGTGTTGCGGTGAGAGTGAGTATATCAACTTCGGCCCGCATTTTTTTTAGCTTTTCTTTGTGGCTAACGCCGAACCGGTGCTCTTCATCAATGATTAACAGCCCCAAGTTTTTAAAGGTGACATCTTTTGAGAGGAGCCGGTGTGTCCCGATGATTATATCCACCCCGCCATTTTTCAGCTCTTTAAGAATGGTACGTTGCTCTGGTCCGGTGCGAAAACGGTTAAGGCAACCAGTGGTCACCGGAAAACCC
The DNA here is from genome assembly GCA_013139415.1 of Desulforhopalus sp. GTDB lineage: Bacteria > Desulfobacterota > Desulfobulbia > Desulfobulbales > Desulfocapsaceae > Desulforhopalus_A. The sequence goes on along the minus strand of WTAT01000419.1, from coordinate 14,899 downwards.
TGAAGCCGCTCGGCAAAAGTCTTGGAATGTTGTTCGGCAAGAACGGTGGTCGGTACCAGGATGGCCACTTGAAAGCCGTCTTCGACAACCTTGAATGCCGCCCTTATGGCGACTTCCGTCTTGCCGTATCCGACATCCCCGCAAACCAGCCTGTCCATTGGGCGGTCACTGGTGAGGTCCTGGATTACATCTGTGATGGACTTCTCCTGGCCAGGAGTCTCGTCAAAGGCAAAGGATTCTTCCAATTCATGAAAAAGTGCACCGGGTGGTGAAAAGCGTCTTCCCTCCCTGATCTCTCTTTTCGCGTAAATATCAAGTAATTCCTGGGCAACCTTCCACACCTCTTCCTTGACTTTAGCTTTGGTGGTCTTCCAGTTCTGGCTGCCAAGTTTGTCTATTTTGGGTTCTCGGTCGGAGATTCCCTGGTATCTGCTAATCAGGTTGAGTCGGTCAACCGGCAGGTAGAGTTTATCTCCTTCCCGATATTCGATCAGCATGAAGTCGTTGATAACCGACTGAAACTCAATGGTGCTGAGACCTCGATAAATGCCCAAGCCATGATCGCGATGGACGACGACGTCTCCGTAATTCAACTCGGTGAACCGAAGGGGATCACCCTTTTGCTTCTTTTTTGATTTCCCGCCCAACCGCATCTCGCCAAAGAGTTCACTCTCGGAGAGGATATGTACCTTAGTTTCAGGCAGGGAAAAGCCGTGGGACAAGGGGTGGTCGCAGAGATAGAGCGTCTGGGGGTCGAGTTCTGCCGAGAACCCGTCGAGCCCCAGGGGTGATGGCAGAATTTCGATCTGATGCTGGTGTTTAGTGAGGAGTTCCGCAAGGTTTTTAGTATGACGGGAGGAACGGCAGCAGACTACCACCAGTTCTGCTGTCTTTTGCCATTGAAAAATTTGCTCGGATAATGGGGCGAGGAGTCCAATTTTGGCCCTTTTCAGGGAAAAATCCTGTTTCAGGAGCTGATGATTGCTGGAAGAGACGTTCAGGATCTGGTCTTCCTGGCGGGGAAAATCGGTCACCAGCAATTGCCTGAAACCGTCAAGCTGCTTCTCTATTTCCTCTTTTGCCAGAAAAAGCATTTCAGGCGGCAGGGCAGGAGTCGCGTTGTCCTGAGCTGTCTGGTAATTCTTGAAAATACGCTCGTAGGTAAGGTCCATGCTTTGACGGATACCTTCCGGATCGGTGAGCAGAAGGACAGATTCCTTGGGAAGAAAGTCCAGAACCGATGAACTGGGAGGGCTGTGTTCCTGGAAAAAGAGCGGCAGAAAAAATTCCATCCCGGCAAACCGTCTTCCGCTGGTCATCCGTTCCATGAGGCGCGCAGTTTCCTCGCTGTTCCAATCGTATTCCTCTCCGTGCCGTTGAAAAAGTTTTGCCAACTTTTTTCTGATGATTGTTGAGCTATAGTCAAACAGCAGGTCCGTAGCCGGAAGCAGCGTCGCCTCACTGATGTCTCCGGTGGAGCGCTGGGTGAAAGGGTCAAAGGAGCGCAGGGATTCGATGGTGTCGCCGAAAAAATCGAGCCGAATGGGGCCTTCATGAAGCGTGGCCCCTTCTATTGCAAAAGGCGGTGGATAAATATCTATGATACCGCCCCTGAGAGAAAAATCGCCGACCGATTGGACGAGGGCGACTTTGTCATAGCCGAGGAAGGAGAGTTTGTTCAGGAGATCGTCTTGGTCACAATCCTCTCCGGCCATGAGGTACTCGGCGACACTTGTCAGCAGATTTGCCGGCATAATTCGGCGCAGCAGGGCTTCAATCGAGGTGACCATGATGCCGCCCGTACTTTCTTTTAACCGATAAAGTGTGGAGAGCCGGGCTGCGGTGGTCAGCTGGTCTGGAGACAGCGGTGTGTAGGGAGGTATCTCGTGGCCGGGGTATTGGAGGACCTGCTTATCAGTAAAAAGGTGCAGGTCCTGTTCGAAGATCGAAATTAAATGTTCGTCCGGGACAATGCAGCAACAGGTATGTTGCTTGGCAACAGTTGCGGCAAGCCATGCCGGGCTTGCCCCCCGGAGTCCTGAAATTGTGATGCTCCGTGAGTTTGCAAAAAGGGCTGTGAGTTTGTTGTGTATCATGAACAAAAGTGCCGGCTATGCAAAACATAACCGGCAGAAGGAAGAGTTATTAAACCACGAACATCAGAATGTACCGCCGACGCTGAAATCCCAAACCGCATCGTCTTCGTCGGGTTCAGGGTCAAGATTGTAGCCCCAGACAACGCGGAGCGGCCCCATGGGTGAGATCCATCTAATTTCAACCCCGGTGGTCTTTTTAAGCGAATCGGAGAAATTGAACCAATCCTGGTCATCGTCAAGCACCTGGCCGGAATCAAAGAACACAACACCGTTCAGTCCCTGGGTTTCCAGGAGGGGGAAGATAATCTCCGTATTGGTGTACCACATCTTGTCGCCACCGATACGGTCACCCGTTTCCGGGTCAATTGGACTCACGTCCCCATACTCAAAACCTCGAATAGTGTTGAGCCCGCCGAGATAAAACCGTTCATAAACAGGCAGTTTGTCGTTTTCGTTCTCAAAGACCTGGCCTGCCGACCCTTTTATGTGAAAGGTGGTCTTTAAGGGCATGGGGAAATACCAGCCGGAGGAGCCTTCAACTTTGGTAAACTGTGCATCTCCTCCCAGTGGGCCACCGCCATATTTGATACTGACACTATTTCTGGAACCTGCTGTCGCACCGTATGCTCTATTCCGGGTGTCCCGGACGAGGGAAAATTTGAGCGCGCTGGTTATGTTGATATCTTTTGACTGTTGGATGACGTAAGAGGCGTCATCCGATACATCGCTCAGGTCAGTGTCGGTGTAGCTGTAGTTGCCGTAAGCCTTCCATTTACCAAAGATGGGGTAACCGATACGAATCCCACCACCTACAGAATCTTTGGTGTAGTCATCATATTCACGTTCGGTACTAAATAGATCGACACCCCAGGATAGAGCTGAATCATTGAGGTGGGGATCGGTGTAGCCGAGGTTGTATCTGGAAGCCGAACTGCTGACGTTGGCACTGAGTGAGAGGGTATCACCCCGGCCAAGAAAGTTGTTCTCGGCGATCTGTCCCATGAGAATGAGATTGTCTGCTGAACTGAAGCCTGCACCGATACTGAAGTTTCCTGTACTCTTTTCCTTCACTTCAACAGTGACGTTCATGCGGTCAGGATTGAGGGACGGTTCAGGGATAATGTTTACCTCTTCAAAAAACGAAAGCCGTTGCAGGGCCTGGGTGCTCTGGCGTATGGCTTTCGAGTCGAAGACGCCACCTTCGGCAATACGTAATTCACGACGGATGACGTTGTCTCTGGTACGACTATTGCCCCTGATGGTTATTCGATCAATATAGACCAGATTATTCTTTCTGATATCGAAAGTGACATCCATACGCTCTCCGCTCGGGCCCTTCTTCATAATTGGCTTGATGTTTGCGAAGGCAAAACCGGCTTCCGCATAGTAGTCAGTCAGTTTGAGAATATCGTTTCGGATGGCCTGTCTGCTAAGGTATTTTTTATCCCGGATGGTCAGCATATCGACCATCTTATCTTTCCCCTCCAGCAGATCGCCGGTGAAATCGACTGTCCCCACACGAAACCTGGGACCCTCCTCGACAATGAAATTGACATAGAGCCATTCCTTTTCCTGTCGTATTTCCGGCTCGCCGATTTTCGCCTCAAGAAAACCCTCATCGTTATAGAAGGTGACAATCCGACCGGCGTCTTGATGAACCACATTCATGTCGAGTAAACCATCTTCCATCAGCCATGACAGGAACCATTTTTCATCGGTTTGGATCTTATCAAGGAGTTCGTCGTCATCAAAGGTAGTATTACCCTCAACGGTTATCTCCTTAATGTACATTTTGACGCCTTCGTCAATGATGAACTGAACAACGGCACCCTGATCACTGGGGTAAGAAATTTTGGTTGTAACTTTACTGTCATAAAAGCCTTTCGATTTGTACAGCTGTCGGATAGCCTCTTCGGCGACACTTATTTTCGCAGGGTTGAGAATAAAGTGTTCCTTAATGTTTGCAGCCCCTTTGACATCATCTTCCTTGAGTTCATCTATCCCTTCAAAGAGCACGGATTTGATTACCGGTTTTTCAATTACTCGGAAGACGATTTTCTTACCTTTCTGGGTATCACTGACATCAATCTGGACATCGTTGAAATACCCCATTGAATAAATCGATTTCAGGTCCTCTCTGAGTGTTGCCTGGTTGTAGGCATCACCGGACTTTGTTTTTATTTTCCTTAAGATTGCCCCGGAATCAATACGCTTGTTGCCTTCTGGAGCTATGGAAGCTACCCGGAAATCTCTGCCAATATATTGCTCTATGTCGAATATAATTTTATTAAAAGCTTCCTGCAAACCTTCAGGGGAGTCGGCTGTTTGAAAATAGTAGGTAGGACTGCTGGGCGAGAGAAGATCAAAAAGTTTTATATCCACACTGACCTGGGTGCCGATCAGTGTAAGATTGCCAGTGATCAGGTTATCGGAATCGGTCTTTGCCGCTATTTTCTGCATCACTTTTAGCGGAGGTGGCCAGCTCCCTTTGTAGTTCGCCAGAGTCTCGGCTTCGCTACGGAGAAGAAAGAAGATATCCGAGTCATCGAGGGCTTTATGAAGATCGCTGTCTGCTTTTTTCTGAAGAATCTCGATATCGTCTGGACTGTTTATTTTAAGGGGCAGGAAAGTCGTTGTGGCGCTGTTTGCCAGGACAGAAGAGGCAGAGAAAAAGAATAAAAGCAATATGGCCAGGCTGAATATTGGTGTGAGCTTTGTCGGAGTTTGACAGAAACCCTTCCTTGGTAAAGTCATAAAAACCTTCTTGTTATTGAGATCGCAGGCTGCTGGAGGTGATAATCCCCGGCTACTCCTTTGATAGCTGCTAATCATTGATAATGTAAAAATAATAAAAAATACTACCTGGTTTTAGGACAGAAACTACCTGATTGTAGTAAAAAATATTTAACGAAAAATGAACATATTATGCCATGTTTATTTTGAATTGCAAAGGATCCAAACCAGCATAGAGGAAAAATATGGGAATTAACAGGTATAGTTCCCTGTTAATGGATCCTGGTGTTAATTATTAATCTGAAGCTGCATATCTCCTAACACCCCACAACCGGGCACTGAAAAGAGCACCCCGCAAGGGGGTACTGAAAAGAGTACCGTCGAGCGGCATTGAAAAGAACACCCCACAAGGGGGTACTAAAAAGAGCAACCCTCAGGTAAGCGACAGACTCCGAGGGGGTATTGAAAAGAATGACAGGAAATCTGGAGTACTCAGTTTAGTGCCCCCTTGAGGGGTAAGGCACTAAAAGTGAAGGACAGAGAAAACGGGAATTTAAACAAACCAAAAAGAGGAAATATGCTGCTGTCCCGGATAGTGAAAAGCTGCATGGACATCATATTGCCTCATGGTTGCGCTGTCTGTGGTGTGAGAATGCCCTGTGAGGCACATGGCAGATTTTGTGATCGGTGTCGTTTCGGAATTAGCCATCTGGTACCTCCTTTTTGTCGGATCTGTGGTGTTGAAGTATTTGGAGTGGGCGTGCATAATCCTCTTTGTGGGGAGTGTCTGGAAAATCCTCCGCCATACTCGATCGCCAGATCGGTTGTGCGCTATGAACCGCAGGTTCAACAGTTGGTGCAGAAACTGAAATATGGCAGTGAATTATCGGTTATTCCAGGACTCTCGGAGTTGATCAGTAGTTATGATATGGAAGAATTTGCTGATATAGACTTTATTGTTGTGGTTCCGCTACATCTCCGGCGACTGCGCCGGAGGGGCTTGAATCAGGCCGCTGTTCTGGCTCGACTGTTTTTCCCGGACAGACTCAAGCTTATCAAGTCGGACTGGCTGATCAGAACAAGAAATACCGTGCCGCAGACAGAACTTGGCAGGACGGCACGAAAGAGAAACCTGAGAGGTGCATTTCAGGTTCGGGCGACAAGTGATTTTCAAGGCGCAGGGGTTTGTTTGGTTGATGATGTTTTTACCACAGGCACAACTATAAAGGAATGCAGCAAGGTGATAATGAAGAGTGGAGCCGACGAAGTGAAGGTGCTTACCCTTGCAAGGGTAAGCGCACGACATCGTGGTATGCACTTGTGATCAGAAAAAAATAAAATATTATAAATTTATTAACTTGGCTGAAACCCGCGATATGACTAAGTTACAATACTGTAATGATTGGTACGTTAAGATATATTGAGTAATATCTCAAAAGGTAGAGGGAAATTGAGTTGATATTTTCTCTGAAACTGTTGATAACTTTGTGGATAAGAGCCTAAGGGCGCTAGATGTCGCAAAAAAAGTGCGATTGAATGGAATGCTCGAAAACCAAGGGCCTATGGCCGGTGAAATTTACAATTCGCACAAAATCAATGAGTTCGGTCATGTAGCTATTCACCGACTTTGGTCTATGAAAATATCTGAAAATCGTCTTTGACGGAAAAAATGAATTAGAGTTTAGTTCGTTCCATAAATTCCACATCGGGTGATTCACACTCGGAGATTCTGTTATATTGGTTGTCAAAGCTGAAGGTTGTTTGTCTTTAGGTGTGCGATAGCGCGCGGAGATTGTGCGGGTTTTTCCGGCGGGGCAAGTATACAAGTATATGTGTTCGTAATATATTTGTTCGTAATATATTTGTTCGTAATAATTTATTGTGTAATTGAGGTTGAAGGTTTCATTTATGGTCTGGACGAAAATTAAAGAGAGTCTTAAAGAGACTCTTGCGGATAATGTTTTTCAACTCTGGATAGATCCACTCCAGTTTGAGCAGTTGCAGGGCGATCGACTCTACCTTTCAGGGCCAGATAGATATTTTAGTGCATATGTCAAACAAAACTTTTCATCGGTGATTGAAGACAAATTACAAGAGAATGGTCTGGAATCGACAAAGATAATTTTCTGTGAAAAGAGCCGGGAGCAGGTATCTGCCCCATCAACCAGAAAATCAGTGCCTGGAACACAGATGCGGTTACCTCGTGTTCCTGAAAACAATTCAAAATTTCGGGCACTCCATCCACGCTATACCTTCGATGAGTTTATGGTTGGGGATTGTAATATTCTTGCTGAGTCGGCCTGCAGGTCGATGGTTGCCGAGGACGGACTGGTTGGACCTTGCCTATATATCAATAGTGGAACCGGACTTGGTAAAAGTCATCTGACCAATGCTGTGGCGCATCAGGTGTTTACCGAATCACCGATGACCAGGCTGCATTACCTGACAGCCAAACAGTTCGCAGCAGAGATGATTCGTGGAATTCAGACGAAGACCATGGATGATTTCAAGCGCAAATACCAGGAAAAGTGTGATATTTTATTGGTGGAGGATGTACATTCTCTGACCGGGAAGAAAAAAACCCAGGAGGAATTGAATGACATTCTTGATACCCTGATTAAATCGGGCAAGAGAGTTATCCTTACTTCCAAGACTACTCCCGGTGATTTAATAGGGATTGACAGCGAATTTTGCTCCAGGATGACTTCCGGATTGGTGACTACCATGAAAGCCCCGGATGTGAAGACACGCTACCGGATCGTTGAGAAGAAGGCGCTTCAGCAGCAACTCATTCTTGATGAGGAATTGGTTGGCTATCTGGCCAGTCATGTTCGTGGTGATGTTCGTAAGATCGAATCAGCGCTTATTGCGGTTCGTGCCAGGGCACGACTGGCAGGAGGCCATGTTGATTTGGATCTTGTCAGGGAGGTAGTTGCCTCTGTCGTCGGAGTGTCTCAAATACTTACCGCGACGATGATATCCGAGCTGGTGAGCGGGCAGTTCAATGTCAGCGTCAAAGAGCTGCAGTCGAAATCAAGGAAAAAGGCCATCACTACCCCACGACAAATCGCCATGTACCTGGCCCGTAAATATACGGAGGAATCTTTGGCTGACATAGGCAAAGCCTTCAATCGTGATCATTCTACGGTTCTGCATTCAATCAAAGTGGTCTCAAAAAAGCTGGTCCGGGACACCTCTGTTAACGCTCAGCTGGAAATATTGAGCAACAAGGTGAAACAACTCTAGCTCTCATTTTACACCAAGGTTTCCTCAGAAATTTGATTGAGGCATCGTGTATCGTGCCTCAATCAACAAAATACAGATCTATCTGTTCTCTCCCCACAATATCCTCGATTATTACCGATTCAATTTTTCGCATTTCAGTTCATCCTTGATTCTTGTTTTTTGTATTAACAGAGTGTTGCCTTATTTGTTTTTCGCAACAACCCATACCGCATGAACTATCCCGGGAATATAGCCTAAGATGGTTAAAATAATGTTAATCCAGAAATGTTTTCCGATTCCAACCTGGAGGAATACTCCTAGAGGGGGAAGTAAGATTGCACAAATAATTTTGACCAGCTCCATTTTAGTCTCCTTTTTTAGGGGGCATATTTTTTTTAAATCTATTTCCTGTTCCTCAACATCACAAGCCAAAAACATTTCTTACGGTTTATTGCAGCAGAACCTGCACAGATTATCTTATCCGATAGTTAAGTAATTACCATCCGAAAACTGTTCTTTCGAAGTCTATGCTACCTGTCCAATCAGGAAATGAAAATATTTTAGTTTTATAGTACCCTTATGGTCATTGGCACCCTTAGTTAGCCAATACGGGACAAAAACACATGGTACGAAAAGATCGTGTCGGCGATGTCAAAGAGATCCTCCCCCAATTTATAGAAGATTACCGAAATTAAGCAGAAATGGATAAAGGGCAAAGGTTATGAATCAAATTCCAAGTGAATTCGCCATCGGGGGGGTCTATATGCCTCCGTTGCTGGTTGCTTGTCTGTTGGGTGTCATTGCAGCGACCTTCACGGTTCGTCTACTCAATCGCTACAGGTTATCCAACTACTTTTTTTATCCGCCCCTGGTTTTTCTGGCCTTAATGATCATTTATAGTGTGCTTTTTGGGACGTTCGTTGTCAGGGCTTAGCCCTCTCTTTGTAGCCTTGTTTAAGCATTATTTGCTTCTTTTTTCTGTAGGCAACAATACCGATGGCAGAAAGCATATAGATAACGGACAGGCTCCACAGTTGCACAAAGTGGGGTCTAATTTCTTGCAGACTCGCCCCCATCTGATTAATTTTTAATATTCCCAAAACCATAGCCTTTGTTGGAATTAAATCCGCCGGGAGTCTGTCGGACTTAAAGCGGAATGCCGACGGGTTCTACCTTTAAAGATTAATTTAGCATGCTGTCTGTGTAGCATAACCTTTTGTGATTTATTGGTTTCATGGTAGCTTCCATCACTTACAAAAACGGACAACCCTTGTCGATTTATGAGAATTTTCGTTCGATATCAAGGTATGTGAAAAAAATAACCAGAGACATATAATTGATATCTCGGAGTCTCTTTCCTCGCTTACCGGAGGATTATTTTTTTCACATAACGAGGATATCGGGCGAAAAGGACGTAAATCAACGGGCTCATCAATGGTTCAGAGCGTTAGGCTGAATTTTTAATACTGGAGCAAGATATAATAGGCAAATAATTTGCTAGCCCCAAAACATACTAAAATAACCAATTTTTTCGGCCCCCTGAAGTGGGGGGTATAGAAATCACTCTTTTGGGGGGGCTGTTCTGCTTGTGTTTGTATAATAAATGTCTTAGTTTGCTCTTTTACAGGTCAGGAAATTTTGATTTTCAGCTCGTTCTTCTGTAATGTTTTGTGGCGCGATCTGGCATGAGTTTCTGTTACAAAAAGTAATACTTTATGATTATGGCCATTTAACGGCCAAGCTTCGGGCTGCATTATTTGGCTGTACAGCCCGGAAAACCCTAACATGGAGGACGGTAATGGCAAAAGACAAGAAAAAAAAATCTGACAAGAAGAAATGCGACAAGAAGAAGTGTAAGAAAGAAGATGTGAAGAAAGACAAAAAAGCTAAAAAAGACAAAAAAAGCAAAAAAGATAAGAAGAAATAAACTTGTTTGAAAAGTTCAGAGCTGCATTTTTAGAGCAGCCCCGTTCCAGCCACCTGCAGATTGAGCTGAGGGCTTCAGGAATCGATAGCACAGCTTGAGAAGTACGGTCGCAGCTTGCTAATTGCCAAAGAGGTCAATGAGCTGGAATATTTTCTCCGTTCTTTCTGGGGACTGATTGGCTGGTTTATTGTGGTTGCGGCCTTGCTGTCCCTTCTAAAGGGGTATTTCAGGATGGAAACTCTTTTAATTATGACGTCACCTGTGAACATGATGGGGACGTTCATAATTGTAGTGGTCGCGCATGTATAATATTCTCAGCTTAAAAGGGGGATGAGACATGAAAATAATGAAAAGTGGACAAATAGCAGTATTTATGGTTGGCATTGCCACTCTGATCATCCTTAGTTACAAGGTAACAACAGTGTATGCCCACGGTGGTGGGGGACATCACGGTGAGCATGCCCATACGCACTATGGTGGAGGCGAGCATATGCATGATGGAGGCGATAATGTTCATCATTACCATCATGAGCATGACGACTACGGCGACCATTATCACAATTGTCGCGATATTCCTGGGGGAAGCCCCAAAGGAGCAGATCAGAACATTCTGTCTGAGCAGGAGTGTCAAAATCATGGTGGTGAGTGGGAACCAAGTAACGATTAATACTCACGCTCCCCATCCCCTCCTGAGCCAGACCTTTTCACGTAACAGTGAGCGATTACCGACAATAGCTCAGGTCAAGAGCTATATTTATACTGACCGTCAGTGGGCCGAAGCCGGGGAGTTTGACCGGGAAAAGCACCAGCTGACCATGCTGGTCAGGGAGTCCTACGTCGGACAATCCTTTATGCTGCTCACCGATGAATTTATAAGATCTTTGCAACTGTTATGCCGGGATTTCAAAAGCATTGTTGAAATTGGTGCGGGAATAGGCTGGCTTGGACACTGGCTCGGTAAATACGGGGTCAGGATTCAAGCCTCCATTGATAACAAAAGCTGGTGCGAATTTCCGCAGGACCGGTATCTTGATATTGTCCAGAAAATGGATTCTTTGGATTATCTACTGCTTTATCCGGAAGTTGAACTATATATCCTGGCCTGGCCCCAGGAGGATGACTTGGCCACCCGCATCTGGCAGGCCCTGCGCCCTGGCCAGTATCTCTTGTATATCGGTGAGGACAGAGATGGCTGCACCGCTAACAGCGCTTTTTTCGAGTTGATCCACGGACATGAAGTTGTAAACAATGTCACCTGGAAAATGAAACAATCGTTTCTTTCCTTTGATGATTTTCATGACCAGCCCCATCTTTATCGGAAAAGGTGATATGCCGGATAAAGTAGTACCTTAGAAATTTAACTAAAGAAACTAAACCTCTTTTTACAATTGTTGACGTATCTGGCGGCGGATCACCAATAGAGGTAGTTTTCAGTATAATTCCGGGGACAGGCTATTTCTTTTTCCTCGGGCCAATTTTTTTCATCTGGAGTCTGAGAGAATTTTTAAAAGTGTCCATGTCCTTTATGTGCCAGGCAACCGAATTCAAGATACCATCCTCATCATGGAAATCCACCTTAAGTAGAGGCTTGAGGACCGACTTTCCTAAAAAGCTTGAAGGTGTCATAACTCTTTTAATTCGTTTAAGCGGAATGCAGAGTTCCATACGGGGAAGTAATCTTAAAAAATACAATTCACGCTGGGCAAGGACAAGGACACCATTTCCTCTTGTTTGTTTACCTTTAAACGATTCCATACCAAGATAATTGGCCATATTGTCATGACAGATGATATCCCCGGAACTGTATCTTTTGGCTAATGTCTGACGACATTCTCTGCGGATCTTCTGCATTCGGACGAAAAGCACCACGAGAATGATCACAAGCGCGATACAAAGAGCAGCGCCTCCTAGATATTGAATTACTATACTATTCGACCAATCTACCCCTGCACCTGATGCTCCAGTTCCCATTTCTTTTTCCCTCTTTGGGTTCAGTGTTGTCGAGACGTTGAGGCAGGTTCCCGTATTTTTTGTTTTTAATCTCTGAAGAAGTGGCAATGAAGATTGTAAATTACTTCATTTGACAGATACTTCTCTATAAAAACTGTTTGTTGGCTTGTTCGGTGCCAGTGTGGGCTGTAATAATACGAAAACTGAATGGACGCGTTAATGGTCCTTTCCACATGGCTTTTCGCACATATCGGCGATCTCAGCGCGCTTTGTTGAGCTTCACTTCATCTCTCTCAGAGGCTATTTTAGAAATTTCCTGTCCTGCAACTCATTGTTATGCCAACACCTCCCTATTGACACACTAAATTGTTTTGGTTAACTTGTGGGGACTTTATGGTTAACCAAAATAAATAACACAAGATGAAGAAAGAAATTCTGCAACTTCTCAGGCAAAATTCAGAGCAAATATCAGGGGAAAAACTCAGTTCTGCTCTAGGGGTCTCCCGTGTAACTATATGGAAACATATTAAAGGGCTGATTGCCCACGGGTATGATATTGCTGCAACAGCCAAAGGCTATCAGTTGGTGAACGATCCCGACACACCATTTGCCTGGGAAGATCCAGACAGGTACGAGAGGATACATTATTTCGAATCAGTGGAATCCACCATGGATGTGGCTCGAGATCTGGCCCGCAAGGGATGTTCACACCTAACAATAGTAGTGGCCGACCTCCAGGGGGAGGGGCGTGGGCGGATGAGGCGGGTTTGGCACTCTGACCATGGTGGCCTGTATTTCACAATAGTTTTACGGTTGGCCATGCCACCCCAGCATATCGGGCGGGTCAATTTCTATGCCTCCTCAATCCTGGCGGAAATCCTGCGGGAAGATTATGGGGTTGAAGCAAATGTTAAATGGCCAAATGATATTTTGGTGGACGGCCGAAAGCTTTGCGGCATGTTGTCGGAACTAGAAGCTGAAGGCGGAATGGTAACCTTTTTGAATATCGGCATTGGTATCAATGTGAACAATGATCCCACCCCGCTGGAACCAAAAGCAACGAGTTTAAAAAGATTGTTACATAGATCGATAATGCGGAAAGAGTTACTGGCTGCTTTTCTCGACAGGTTTGAGCAGAATTTGGAATTTGCCATGTCGGAGGCAGTGATTGATCGGTGGAAAACATACAACGCCACCCTGGGGAACTTTGTTACGGTGGTAACCCATAACGAGACCATCGAGGGAAGGGCAGTGGATGTAGATTCGGACGGTGCACTGTTGGTAGAGCAGCCAGACGGTACGATTAAGAAAATGATTTATGGCGACTGCTTCCATTCGCCTAATGTCAATTAGTTTTTGCCAGGATACTGGCCTCTTTTTATTAATTTAATGAGTGTGATGAAACATGAATATTTTAAGTGAAACCAGGATGATGGTTCTGGCTTCCCTCTTTGCAGCATTGATAGCGGTGGGGGCTTTTATCGCCATCCCAATCGGTCCGGTACCGATTGTTTTACAAAATTTTTTCGTACTTCTTACTGGCTTGTTGCTGGGGCCTCGGTGGGGACTTGTTGCCTGTGGGGTGTATCTTTTAGCTGGTGCCCTGGGCCTGCCGGTATTTGCCGGAGGCACTGGTGGTATCGGTCGTTTCTTTGGGCCGACGGGCGGGTATCTGCTGGCCTATCTGCCGGCGGTGTTCATTACTGGCTTTATCTCCCAGAACAAAAAGAAGGCCGTTGTCTGGGATAGCGTTGCGATGATCCTGGCAAGCATGGTGATCTATGCTCTTGGGGCAAGCTGGCTCAAATTTTCTACCGGGATGACATGGTCGAAGTCTTTAGCGGTTGGGATGTTTCCATTTTTATTGGGAGATGCCCTCAAAATTGCTGCAGCCATTGTCGTCGCTAAAACCGCAAGACCGATGATCCATCAATATTCAAATTCCGGACAAGTTCGCGGGCAGGGTAAAGCTGAGAAAAGCCTTCCATGAACATCATTGAAGTCAGAAACCTGAGCCATCGGGCCGCAGACGGCAAACTGATTCTTGCCAATATTGACCTGGCCATAAAGCCGGCTGAATTTGTTGTGGTGGCTGGTGCTAATGGCTCGGGTAAATCTACTCTGTTTAAACACCTCAATGGTTTGCTGATTCCCTGTGAGGGGGACGTACTGATCGACGGGGTGGCTGTTGAGGATGATTTCAAACGAGCCCGAAAAATGGTAGGGATGATCTTTCAGGACGCCGACAGCCAGATTGTCGGGGAGACTGTTTTTGATGATGCCGCCTTCGGACCTGAAAATTTGGGTTTACCCTCGGATGAAGTGCGGGAACTGGTAACTCGAACTCTGGAACTGGTCGGTCTGTCCCATCTCAAGGACATCGCGCCGCATCTGCTTTCCGGGGGGGAAAAACGCCGCCTGGCTATAGCCGGTGTCTTGACAATGACGCCCAAGATTCTGGTATTTGATGAACCTTTTTCAAATCTGGATTATCCGGGGATCAGACAGGTCCTGGCGCAGATGGCTGCCCTTCACCGCAGTGGACATACCATAGTCGTGTCTACGCACAACCTGGAGACAGTAGCTGGGCTGGCGGATAGAATGATCCTTATGCAAGCTGGTAAAATAGTTAAAGATGGTTCCTTTGAGGATTTGTTGCCTTCAGTGGAAGTGTTCGGTATTCGTATGCCCGAAGCAATACGACTTGGGATGAAGGTTCAGCCATGGCTAACACGGTAGCATTTAATTTTCGGAGCGGTACAAGTATCCTCCATCGCCTGGATCCCCGTTTTAAAATAGTCTTTTTGGCCTTAATCAGCCTCAGTACTCTTAATGCAGGTGCTGCCGGTTTATTCGTACTGACCTTGCTCTTTGCGGGGCTCGCCGTGGATATCCGTCTCCCCGTCAGCAAGATAGCTTTTGAATTACGTTATTTTGGTTTTTTCATTTTTATCGTTTTTATCACCAG
>WTAT01000434.1 GCA_013139415.1 Desulforhopalus sp. | reverse complement strand
CTGGCAGACTGTGATGTGGATGCGGCTGATCTTCATCTCCTGCTTAATCCCGTCCATCAACAGGAAAATGAATTCCGTTCCGGGGTTAAGGCCAGGGTGGACAACGATCTGTGCAGCGGTTGCGGTGTCTGTGAAGAGTTATGTCAATTCGAGGCAATCAACATCAACGACACGGCACATATTGATACTCTTGCCTGTGAGGGATGTGGTGTCTGCGCCCATTTCTGCCCGGAACAGGCTATCATTCTTGATGAAAATCATTGCGGTTCCTGGTTTATTTCCGATACCCGGTATGGTCCCCTGGTCCATGCCCAGCTTTTTGCCGGGGAGGAGAATTCCGGCAAGCTGGTGACTTTTGTTAAGAGAAAAGCAAGGGAGTTGGCCGAGGCGAAAGGGGCCAAACTTATCCTGGTGGACGGTGCACCAGGCATCGGCTGTCCGGTCATAGCCTCGTTATCCAATACTGATGCGATCCTGGTCGTTACAGAACCAAGCCTTTCCGGCCTTCATGATCTGGAACGGGTTCTTGACCTAGCCGTTCATTTCAAGGTCATGCCCTATGTCTGTCTGAATAAATGGGATCTGCATCCTGAGACGGCTGATGCAATAGAAGCCTTCTGCAGGAAAAGGAATGTGGAGGTTCTCGGACGTATTCCTTTTGATCCCGCAGTGGTCAGCAGTCAGCTTAACGGTCAGCCCCTGGTCAGCAACAACATCGGCCCTGCTGCCCTTGCGATTCGCGGAATCTGGGAGCAACTGTGCGCTAATGTTGCTGAGAAATGAAAATGGTCAGTCTTGACAAACTGATCTTTGTCAAGACTAAAAGTCCATATATCTATATATTTAATCTTCACTTAGCAACTCACAATGTCTATCAATTAACACTCTTGAATATTTCTTAAATTATCAACATGTACAGTGTATATGTTGAGTCAGATTTTGAATGACAAAACTAAAGATGTTGGCAAGTAATCTATAATTTCCATACTAGTAATTGTTTCAGACACTTGGTGTAAAATGAGAAGCTGCAATAGAAACAGAAACATGTAAAGTAAAAAGCCCCTGGAAAAAATAACCAGGGGCTTTTTGTTATTTAAGGTTTTTAATGATTACTTGGTAGCACAATAGCTTACCCAGGATTCATCGTGTACCCTGACGTCTGGATATCCCAGGTAACGGAAAATGAAATAGGCTCCAGCGGCTTGCAGACCTGTGTTGCAGGTAGTCACCACTGTTTTGTCAGGAGTTATTCCATTGGTTTTCAGCATCCAAAGTAGTTCTTCAGGAGACTTGAGCTCCCCGTTATCCATATAAAGGGCACTTATAGGCAGGTTCACAGAGCCCGGTATCCTGCCTGCTCTGGCTGCCTGGGCATGTTTGGTCAATCCCTTTGCCTGGGCTATGTGACGGACATCAACAATAACGACATCCTTGCTGGTCAAATTATTCCTGACGTAGTCATTGTTGACAATCAATTCCTGTCTGGCCGTGCCATTAAAGTTTTTCGGAGTTGGTTTGGCCGCTTCTTTAGTTAAATGATATCCGGCATGTTCCCAGCCTTCAACACCACCTTTCAAAATAGAGACATTTTTCGCGCCAACATACTCCAGTACCATGGCCAAGAGACCTGCTAGTTGGCCATTTTTGTCATAGACCACAATATGATCACCGGCACTCATTCCGGCACGTCCGAAATTATTGCTGATTTGATTAGCTGGATTCAGATTATTACGGTTGTTTCTCAAGCCAAAGCGCAGCGGGTCGTACAGTGTGGCACCCTCAATATGACCTTTTATGAAAGCGGTTTTGTCTCTGGCATCAACCAGTACAATCTTACTCAGGTTGTCATGCAGCCATTCAGGAGAAACAACCATGCTGTCGTTCACCTTTACAGCAGGTAATTTAATCGGAGCTATTTTTGACCTCTTTTTAGGTATTTTGCTATCCGGAACAATGACCTTGGCATTGGCGCCTTTTTCGTAATCAAGTAAATCAGCGTCGGCCAGGAACAGGTCGCGGTTACCATGACAGTTATTGCAGTTCGCAGTCTGCCATGTTTTCCGTTGGATGTTATGAGGTGAGGCTCGTTTCCAGGTCGGCACCTTGTCAAAATTCGTAAATGCATCTTTGACATAGAAATCAAATACCTCGAGATCGGAAGGCTCATGACGTACCAGCATATAGTTATATGTTGCGTCTGGCGCTTCTTTGTCATAGTTAAGGCCAATCTTCATACCTTCAACTTCACGTTCATTCTGGAAATAGCCGATACCCTGGTCATCTTTTCCTACGTGACAGCTGTAGCAGTTGACATAGGTTTGGGAATGGCATACCTGGCACTGTACCTTACCGATATGATTGGAGTGCTCCCTGACCGAGCCATATTTGAGATCCTGGTGGCAGTCGGTACAAGCAGAGATTTCCGGCAGGTGATAACGGCCGGGGAGATCCGGTGCGGCGGCAGCATGCATTTCTTCTGCTTTGTGGCAGACAACGCAGTCCATATCGTATTTTGCCACATGGACATCACCCTGGCCCCGCATACCATAATACTCATTTCCAACCCGGCTGCCATGGCATGCTGTGCATTGATTAAAAGGATCAGATCGTTTCTGGAAAATATGACCGTTGACAAAGCCTTTCTTGGCAGTCTTTGGCCTGCTGACATGGCAGCCGCCGCAGCTGCTGGTATGACATGCAAAACAATGTCCCTGTCGGGCTTTATCTATTTCCTCCCACTTGTTCATGTCTGAACGGTTTTTGAGGACAGTGACAAACGTTGAAAGGGTCGTATGCAGTGAATCCTTTGCTGTGGCGACAATTTCATCATGACATTCACCGCAGGTGCCCTCAGGGTTATTCGCGGCAGGGTAGGGATCCAGGTCTGCATGTGCAGATTTTTTATCATTGGCAGCCGCATTGCCGCCATGGCAGTCTGTACAGGATATTTCACCATGTTCTGTATTGAGGAATTCTTTTGAGACCAGAACTTTTTCGAATGGCTCCAACGGAACCACAGAGCCGCCTCAGCCGGCTCCTGACTGCATTGCTGATTTGGTTCCTTTCTGGGCAGTTATATTTTTCTTGAGCATTTCTTTATCCAGGTGGCAGGTCACACATCCTGAATCCGCAGCCTTGGCAGTCTGGACATTTGCCCCTAGAAAAGTGCACAGAATTATTGCAGCAAGTAATACAGATTTCTTGCCAAGAGATTTTGGTTTAAGCATAGATCACCCTCCATATTCTTGTATCGTAATTAAAAAGCACGCCAATAATATTTAGCTTTAGCTGGGTATTAATACCTAAAATCTATCATGGTTGAGAATTTATGCAAATGTGGCAAATTGTCGCATACCCAAATATTGTGATATATGCACTGACAATCACACTTTTCGCAAGTATCAATATCTGCTATCAATCAACGGTTCCGAATGATTCTTGAAAGTACAAGATGTACAGTGGATATGTTGAGCTAGGTTTAAGCCTGCCAAAACTGTAGATGTTGGCAAGCAATGTGGACTTCCCTAGTCCACAGTTATCATTCTGTGCGACTTTATGCCACAGCGACTAAAAGAAAAAGATGTGTTAAAAGAAAAATATCCAATTTGAGAACTCTACCTATGGAGGGTTAAATATGAGAAATAAATTTTTTTTCATAATTATTGGGTCGTTAATCATTTCTTGCTTCTCAGTTCCAAAGCCCACCTCTGCAATTTATATGTCTATAGATGATTATGAAAGTACTTATGTCGGTTCACTGGCCTGCAAGGAATGCCACCCTGAGGAATATGAAAATTTTGTAACCTATGCCAAGAAGAGCGTCTCTTTCCAGAGCATCGAAAGGCGAATGAAACATCTCACGCCTGAAGAGATCAGGCAATGCTATCCATGCCATACCACAGGGTATGGCCAGCCAAGCGGATTTATCAACCTGGAAGAGACGCCCCATCTCAAGAATGCCGGCTGCGAAGTGTGCCATGGCCCGGGAGCAGAGCATGTGAAGACAGGGGACCCCG
>WTAT01000454.1 GCA_013139415.1 Desulforhopalus sp. | reverse complement strand
CATGTGCTGTAGATTTGATTTGTCCCTTGCGATGCATCACATGATCCCGGATGGGTTATCCGGGATTCATTTTCAGTATAATAAGGTAATCGAAAAGTTGCTCCATTTTGATGACGACCTATGATTGATACTACTTTCGTATCAACTATTCGGATCAAGCTACAATCTGCCTTTTTCACGGTAGAGATAATTCCAAAACATCTTGGGAGAAAGGTTGCACCATTTCTGAAGAAGACGCCTGATATCTGTGTGATATCAAAATCAACATAGATATATTGAATTTTGACAGCGATCAAAGTCCAGATACCTCCTATAGATTTCGATCTCTTTTAATAGAATATTTATGATGAAATTCAGTTTGGCGCATATCGATCAGTATGAAACGAAAATAAAATAGGGTATGCTTGTCTGTAAGCATTTCACAAACTTCTCATATTAATCTCACACCCCACAAGGGGGTATAAGTGCCTTGGAGGTTGCTTTAAGTCCCTAATTTCAAAACATTCCCCATATCTCTCGTTTTTTACACCCGTCAAGCGGGCACTGAAAAGAGCACCCCTCAAGGGGGTACGAAAAAGAGCACCCCTCGAG
Source organism: Desulforhopalus sp. (assembly GCA_013139415.1). Taxonomy (GTDB): domain Bacteria; phylum Desulfobacterota; class Desulfobulbia; order Desulfobulbales; family Desulfocapsaceae; genus Desulforhopalus_A. Next base: position 8,363 of record WTAT01000454.1, on the reverse strand, counting down.
GGGGTATTGAACTGAATGACAGGTTTTCTGGAGTACTCAGTTCAGTGCCCCCTTGAGGGGTAAGGCACTAAACCCACCAGCAAATTGATGTTTCTTAACTCTACTTTTGGTATCTCATAGTGACAAAAATTGAAATGTTTACCGGTAAGGGTGGAGTCGGTAAGACAACTATGTCGGTGGCAACAGCTCTTCAGCATGCCGGAGTCGGGAAAACCCTGCTAATTTCAACCGACCCTTCCGGCTCGTTGAGTGAAATCTTCTCTCGACCGCTGGACCGCAAGGTCCATACGGTGGCTCCCAATCTTGATGCCGTGGAGTTGACTCGCAAACTAGTCCTGGATTTGTGGCGGGATAAATTTGCTGAGGAAATTTACGCTGTTTTATCCTCTTTTCTGCCGGTCGGACGTGAGATTATCGACTACATCGAAGGGGCTCCGGGAATCGATGAGGAGTTCATGCTCGACTATCTCCTGACGATGGCTGAGTCCGGGGATTACCGGACTATTATCTGGGATACCGCTCCCACCGTCACCACTTTGAATCTGCTTTTTGTTCAGCAGATGTTCTATTCCCACCTAACCCAGGCCCATAAGCTCTACTTCAAGGTGAAAAAAGTCTTCAACAAAGTCGATCCCCTGGCGCTGATTGACAAGTGGCGTTCTTTGACGGAACGGATTATCGAACTTCTGCAAACCGATACCTGTGCTTGGGTAGTTGCCAATCCAGAACCCCTACCCATTGAGCAGGCCTTTGATATCGCAGATTCTTTTAATGATTTCGGGATTGAGGTAAAGGGCTTTATTCTCAATAAGGTATTACCGGCAGAGCTCTGTCAGGGTCACCCATTCTGGCAGGCAAAATTTAATGCTCAGCAGAAATGCCGGGAAAAAATGCAACAAAAATCCAACAATCGCCCGTTAAAGGAAATTCCGGAGTTGATTGGTGATATACAGGTTGACGGTTTTCTGCGAGAAGTCGCCGGTCTCCTGCATAAGCGCGGCTAAGGCACCTTGAGTACCCCATGTTTTGTTTTCAATTATACCGACCGAATCTCAAGACATTATTGTCACTGTATAGAGTTTATTTTCCTGCGTAAATGTTGCAGGCAGGATTCTCTTCGGTGTATTTGCAAGGTAAGGGTACCTTGCAAAATTTCATCATGTAATGTGATCACTCTCCCTTTGGGTCCGCTGAATACTTCGCAGGCGGGCTGGTATTTACCGATCATTGTTTCTTAGCGGATCAAACAGGTACTCTAAGCCATTGACCTTGATTTCATAGACGATAGCCAGCATCTCCCCAAGTTTTCCCCTTGGGAAGCCCTTTTGGGCGAACCAGACCACATAGGGCTCAGGCAGGTCGACCAGCAGTCGTCCTGCGTATTTCCCAAAAGGCATTTTCATTTCGACCAGCTCTAAAAGCTGGTCGTGGGCAAAGGGAACATCGCTCATTTTTTTCTCCAAATCCTGCAAAAGGGATTCTATCACCAGCCTTAAAAAATATTAGAAAAGAATAAAGGCTGTGGGTTCCCCTGAAGCAAAGGCAACCTCGCACCTATGGTCACCAAAACATTGCTGGAATCCCTGGATACCAATGGCAATATCCTGTCAAACAAACACTGACATGCCAACCTTGACAGGGTTTTGAGTCAATCAATGCGGTTAAATTTTAAATTTTTCTATTAGTGCCTTACCCCTCAAGGGGGCACTGAACTGAGTACTCCTGAAAGCCTGTCATTCAGTTCAATACCCCCTTGACGGGTACTCTTTTTAGTACCCGTCAAGGGGGCACTAAAATCATATTTATTCTCTCCTAAGTGAAAGCATCTATCGTCTCAAAGCCATGAGCTTATGGAAAACTCCCTTAATGGTTGGGGTGAGACGTTCACGGTTATAGGCGTCGCCGCATTGACGAATGGCTTCAGCTGCTGTCGGATAGGGGTGGATCACACCGGCGAGCTGGCCCAGCCCCATTCCGCCCTGCATGGCCACGCTGATCTCACTTATCATATCGCCTGCATGGCCGCCAACGATGGTTGCGCCCAGAATCTGACCCTTGCCTTTAGCCACATGAATTTTGACATAACCTGAATCGATTCCATCGACAATGCCACGGTCAACATCATTAAATTCACGTTTAAAGGTGGTAAAGGGAATATTACGTTCATTGAGATCTTTCTCATAAAGTCCGACATGAGCAACTTCCGGGTCAGTGTAAGTTGCCCAGGGAACGAGCAGATCGGAGACCTTGTCACGACCGAAGAACAGAGCGTTCTTAATTACTAAGCGGGCCATAAAATCAGCCATATGGGTAAACTGATATTTGCTGGCCACATCCCCCACGGCATAGATAGCAGGATTTGTCGTCTGAAGTTTATCGTTTACAAGTACACCCTTTCGAGCATCGAATTCGACTCCGGCTTTTTCCAGGCCCAGGCCGGATATAGAGGGTTTCCGTCCGGTGGCTATCAGCAGGGCATCAAATTCGAGGAACCTTTCCGAGCCGCCTTCATCCAGAACAACGCGTACAGGCTTCTTCTCGCCCTGGCCCTCAACACGTTTGTAACTGGAATTAATGGCAAAAGACACTCCGTCTTTTAGCATCGACTCTTTTACTATTGCAACGGCTTCCGGATCCTCTTTTGGCATAATCTTCTCACTGCGTGAAAATACAGTGACCTTTGATCCCAGCCGCTGGAATGCCTGCGCCAGCTCAAGCCCAATTGGCCCTGCACCAATTACACCAAGGCGTTCTGGTAGTTCCGTCAAATTGAATACCGTGCTATTAGTAAGATAGGGTACATCAGAGAGACCCGGAATATTTGGGATTGCAGCGGTCCCGCCGGTGGCAATCACAGCTTTGGTAAAGGTGAGGGTCTTGCCGTTCACCTCAATGCTGTTTTTTCCAGTAAAAATGCCTCTTCCCATAAAAAGGTCAACACCGAGCTGGCCAGAATATCTCTTTGCCGAATCCACCGGCGAGATCTGGGCACGTAAGCGACGCATACGCTCCATCACATAGGCAAAATCGACGGAAATATCTCCATCGATTTTTATCCCAAAACGGCCAGCCTCGCGCACTGCCGCGGCCGCCTTTGCACAGCGCAACAAGGCCTTGGACGGAACACAGCCTACATTGAGGCAGTCACCTCCAAGAAGATGCGACTCAATTAGGGCCACACGGGCTCCAACCCCTGCCGCACCAGACGCAGAAACCAAACCACCAGCTCCTGCTCCGATCACCACAAGATTATAGGAAGATTTCGGTTCCGGATCCGCCCATTGTTTGGGATGTACATTGTCGAGTAGTTGAGCGTTATGCTCATCTAGAGGAGAGAGTCCGATCGCATCCAGATCCTCCTGCGTCATATCCGCAAGATCTGCATCAGGTCCAGGCAGTGATGGCTGCAAGATACCATCCGCACCCTCGGCCTTGGTTAAGGTGCCCAGAAAATCAGCCCATTTCACAAAACTCTCAGCAGAGACCTGTTCCGGAATTCCACCATGATCTTCGTCTGTAGCAAAACGGTAAAAAAGATGTCCATTTTTAAAGGCATGGGCACGCTGGACATGATGAAAGATTCCACTTGACAGCATAACATTACCAATACGGACGGCATCATCCTCGTCTGCAGCCAAGCCCTTTTCAATCATTTTGCTTACCGCCTCACTGCCGACAAAGCAATTGACATAAGTCTTCGATGGAAAACCATATTTACGATCACGAATATCAACAATCGCCCGAAAGGAGCTATTTAACTCTTCCAGGTCCGTACTCTTCAGGGATAACTGTTCTTCATCAGAATTCTTCTCTCTCATTGTTCCCCTCCCAGTCTAGCCTCCATATTATGATATCGGCTTGCTCAGATATTCCCACAGGACACTAAGGCATCAGCCACACGAATGAAACCCGCGATATTGGCACCTTTACGGTAATTAACCTTTCCATTCTCTTTTCCATACTGCACACATTTGTCATGAATTTCCTGCATTATGGCGTGAAGACGACGATCCAGTTCATCACGGGACCAGGACATCCGCATACTGTTCTGGGTCATCTCCAGCCCGGACACCGCCACCCCGCCAGCGTTGGCGGCCTTGCTGGGGGCATAAAAAATTCCAGCAGCCAGATAGGCATCGACCCCGTCCTGGACGGTCGGCATATTCGCCCCTTCTGCAACAGCTATACAGCCGTTTTTAATCATGTTTTTTGCTTCCTTGCCGCTTATTTCATTCTGGGTAGCACAGGGAACCGCCAAATCACAGGGGATTATCCACGGCCTGCTTTTCTCATGGAACTCCACTTTATAGTGTTCTGCGTATTCGGCAATCCGCCCACGCCGAATATTTTTCAACTCTTTAATATAAGAAAGTTTATCTTCATTAATGCCATCCGGATCATAAATCGTTCCCGAGGAATCAGACATAGTGACAACTTTAGCTCCCAACTCGGTGAGTTTCTCGACACTGTACTGGGCGACATTGCCGCTTCCCGAGACCAATGCAACCTTGCCATCAAGACCCTGTGCATGATACCTGAGCATATTTTCAAGCATATATACCGTGCCATACCCAGTGGCCTCCGTGCGGATAAGACTGCCGCCAAAGGAAAGACCCTTGCCAGTCAAAACGCCTGTGAATTCATTGACCATATGTTTATATTGCCCGAACATGTAACTAACCTCACGGGCACCGACCCCAATATCACCAGCCGGCACATCGGTGTTTGGACCAATGTGTCGAGCCAGAACAGACATAAACCGCTGACAAAAGCGCATTACCTCTCTTTCCGACTTTCCCTTAGGATTAAAATCGGCCCCACCCTTGGCTCCCCCCATTGGCAAGCCGGTAAGGCTGTTTTTAAATGTTTGCTCAAAAGCGAGAAATTTCAAGGTATCCAGCTGCACATCCCGGTGAAATCGGATACCTCCTTTATACGGCCCTATGGCATTGCTTTGCTGAACCCGATAGCCCCGGTTTGCCCGCATATTTCCTTTGTCATCTTCCCAGTTTACCCGGAAGATGAGCACCCTGTCCGGTTCGGTCAGACGCTCCAGGACTCGGTTTTCCTCATAGATGGGGTTTAGGCGGATAAAAGGTATAACATCGAGGGCAACTTCATAAACAGCCTGGGCAAACTCAGGTTCACTGGGGTTACGACGTTTGAGCCCTATCATAAAACAGTCTAAGCGTTCTTGATCTGCTGTGAGCATAATAAACCTCCTATCATTTAATCATCTGTTGCGTCAGGGAAGTCCAGTTGCCCAAAGAGAGGAGGTACAATATGTGATTGTCGATCAGGAAACCGCTTCGCAAAGATTTTAGCGACTGTTCCAACTACTGACACGGTCAGTATAGAGATATAAATTACAAAATAAGAGTTAATGATCAGAAATCTATCCTGCTCATGGAATGCTGCCAAATTCTTCCGGCGGGGTTTTAGCAAGCAGAGTGTGTTTCTCTGCACTGAGAGAAGTTCATGTAGCCTTTCCACGACTGAAAAGAGAGGGGAAAGTTCCTTCACCAAATGATATTCCTGTAAAAAACAAGAGATAAGCGTAGACCTCGAAAGTCTATGTTAAGTCATTAACACCCCACAAGGGGGTACTAAAAAGAGCACCCCTCAAGGGGGTATTGAACTGAATGACAGGTTTTCAGGAGTACTCAGTTCAGTGCCCCCTTGAGGGGTAAGGCACTAATTCAAAATCTCAGATTCGGCAAAATCATTCGGAACGTTTTTTAAGTACCCAGTCTATCACTGCACTCGGATCCATATCTTCCGGGTCTTCATTTGCTATTTCTTCGGCTGCTACAGATTCAGCCGGTAGGTTATTTCTTTTGTTTTGCGTCAAATATTCTTCAAGTTCCGAATCAACTCTGGAGTCTGTCTTTGTGCTTGTGAGTTCTTCATCCTCATTCTCGTTTTCGTCAGAAGCACCAGTCTCAAGCGCATCGGTAACACCGGTTGTTTCCTTTTCAGTTTCCTTTTCAGTAACTGGAGTGTCGACAATCAATGCCGAATTTTCAAGCGTCACAATTTTTTCGTTTATTTCTATATCATTGTGGTCTGATCCGGTTTCCGATTTCGGATTTACCACTGTCTCAGAGAAAACCGGTAACTTGAGGGAGACATCTTCACCTGTCACATCTTGTTGATCAGCAGGAGAGGTCCCACCCAGCGGTGTGCTTGCTAAATTAACCTCATCATCATTGCTCTCTTCAATCGGGTCAATAGCAGGAAGATCTTCAGCCGGAACCGACGCTGCTGGTTTATCCGGCAAATCTTCCGTACTGTCATCTTTTAAAACCACGCTGGCAGGTTTCACATTTTCAACCGGTAGCTCCTTTGCAACAGACAGATCTATAGAACCTTCATCTGAAATCTTCATTTCGGATTTTGTACTAAGATTCTTGATTGCAGCTGTTTTTGTGTCCGATTCAGGGTGGTTATTGAAGCTTGATGAATTAGTGCCCTGCGAAACACTGAAAACCTGCGGCTTATTGCTCCTGAAGCGACTAAAGAAGTTTTGATACTCTGTGGGATAAATAATATATGTAACAATAAACACGACGATTGTGCATAGAATAACAGTGCCGATAGTTCTCTTCACAGAGGAAGGACCTTTTTCCTGCGAACCTTCAGAAGGGATTGCTTTTAAATTTTGCGAACTCGCACCATCTACTAAGTCAAAGGGTTCCGTGTTTGTTTTTTCAGAAGATTGGGGCAGAAGAAGATCTTTTACACACTCCCTGACCACATCCCCGGATATGGTCTTTGTTTCCATATAAAATCCATACAACAAGGAGTGATCGCATATAATGTTTATCCTTCGGGGAATTCCACCCGAAGATTCGTGAACGCTGCGGATTGCTTCAGAGCTGAAAATCTCTTTTTCCGTGCCGGCCATTTTAAGGCGATGACGTATATATTCACCCGTTTCATCAACATCCAACGGCTTGATTACATAGTTTAGACTAATTCGCTGATGCAGTGCCCTGTTTTTAGTCTCCTGCAAAACATCGTTAAACTCATTCTGGCCAATTAAAAATATGTTGAGTAACTTATTTCCCTGATTCTCGATATTGGATAGTTGCCTTATTTCTTCCAGCAGGTCGGAACTCAAACGCTGGGACTCGTCAATGATCAGGATAACTTTCTTTCCAGCGGCATTGGCACTATTCAGAAAATGGCCGAAATGTATTAAGAACCCATCCTTACTGACGAACTTTTTGTTCATATCAAACAAATGGGCGATAAAATTCATGAAGTCAATCGTTTCCATGCCGGGATCCGGAACCCTGGCCACGATGAATTCGTCACCCAAACTGTCTATCAGCGCATTGATCAATGTGGTTTTACCAGTACCAACATCACCAGTAAGCAGAAGAAAACCCTGGCTTTCAATAATCCCGTATTTCAGGTGAGCAAGCGCTTCTTTATGCATTTCCCCGAGCCAGAGAAAACTCGGGTTAGTACTGATCTGAAATGGCTTTTTTTTGAGCCCATAAAATGATCGATACATTTTAGCCAGCCTTTAAGATATTTTTTAGCACCGAATGTGCCGGCCATAAGAGACGGCAAAAAGAAACGCTGTCAGTCATCTCCACCTGTCTTCACCTATAATATGTCTTTAATAGCTTCGAGAACCGGATTGATTTCAGTCGTCTTGTTCTTTTTAACTCGTTTTTTGGACTTTCCCTGATAATTCTTTACACAATCGTATTGCTCCCAGCCTTTCAAAGGGTATTCAAGATCAACGGAATTCCACTTCGGATGTCCGTTTTCTTTCAGCCAATCGATATTACTTTCCAGAATATCTGCAAATTTCCCAACATTTTGACAATTAGCCATTCTAAAATTATAGGAAATGAGAACAGATTTTACAGCAACCGATTTAACCGTTTCCGTCTGCCATGGGTATGTATCCGCAGGAATTTCAGTCTTCGGATAAAATTCGATAATACTTTTATTCAGGATCGGAATGAGAGCCAGATCATCTTCGCTGGTCACCTGTTCACTGAATAGTTTGACTGGATATCCCGCCACATAAAACATGGCATCGACATTACCTTTTTTCAACTGCAGGAGAGCTTCGTCGGCACCGATCGTGACCATTTCAGCGGGTGTAACATCGGAAACCTCAAACAAAAGCTTGGCAGTAAGATAGGTACCACTGCCCTCTTTGCCGATGGCAACCCTTTTTCCAGCCAGGCTGTCAAAATCCACAATATCACTGCGCCCCACTAGATGCACTTCCTCATTATAGAGAGGATAGATCATCTTAATTTTCTTTGCTATCTTCTTTAGGACTGGGTCCGTTTGCACTTTCGCGACAAAGGCAAGAACATCAGACTGAACAATTC
>WTAT01000046.1 GCA_013139415.1 Desulforhopalus sp. | reverse complement strand
TGCTCGTTGAGTCTACCGTATGTTTCATAGGCGATGGTTACCGGGCCAAGGCTGGCCCCGCTCTCCAAAACCATTTTCTCGGGTGGTTTGGCAAAAGTATGATACTTTTTCTCAACTATCCCGACGGAAGAATCCTGGCTGGTTGTTGACTCACTCATTTTGTGCTGTATATGCGGGGGCAGAGGGGTGTCTTTCCCTCCGCCACCAGTTTAGTTAGGCTGCTGCACATGCCAGTGCCTGTTTAATATCCGCTATTATGTCATCGACATGCTCAATGCCGATGGAGAGACGAATCAGCCCTTCATCAATATCGCACTCTTTAAGCTGCTGCGGGGATAATTGTGAATGGGTTGTCGATGCCGGGTGAATGGCAAGTGACTTGGCATCTCCAACGTTTGCCAGGTGGGAGATAAGTTGCAGGTTGTCGATAAATTTGCTTCCTGCCTCCATACCTCCTTTAATGCAAAAACCAACCATTCCACCAAAGCCGTTGTGCAAATACTTCACCGCCATATCATTGCCGGGGGAGCCGGAGAGGCCCGGATAGTGTACCCAGTCGACGCCCTCGTGATTACTAAGGTACTCGGCAATCTGTGCTCCATTTTCGCAGTGACGCTGCATCCTCAGGCTGAGAGTCTCGATACCCTGTAAAAATGCCCAGCAGTTGTCCGGGCTGATACTGGCACCGAGATTTCTAAGAGGCACCAGCCGCATCCGAAGAGCAAAGGCAACGGGGTTGAGGTCACCCAGATCGTGAGCGTAACGCAGACCATGGTAAGAATCATCCGGCTCGTTGTAGAGACTGAATTTGGGATCTTGCCAGTTAAAATTTGCCGCATCGATGACGATACCTCCGATGCTTGTCCCATGGCCGCCGATCCACTTGGTCAGCGAGTGGATGACAATATTGGCACCATAATCGATGGGTTTGAGAATGCAGGGCGGTGTAAAGGTCGAATCGACAATAAGTGGCAGGTTGTGAGCTCCGGCGATTTCTGCCAAGGCTTCGAGGTCGGTCATGTTCAGCGAGGGATTGCCAAGGGTTTCGCAATAAATTGCCCTGGTTTTTTCATTGATGGCTGCTTTAAAATTATCCGGATTTGCAGGATCAACCATTCTAACCTTGATGCCGAGCTGAGGCAGGATCGAGTTAAATTGAACAAAGCTGCCTCCATACAGATTGTTGGCCGAAACTACCTCATCCCCCTGATTGCAGATGTTAATTATAGTATAGAAAATAGCCGATGTTCCCGAGGCAAGAGCCAGTGCCGCCGCACCCCCCTCCAGTTGAGCCATGCGCTGTTCCAGGACGTCCTGGGTCGGGTTACCAAGCCGGGTATAAATATTGCCCAGTTCTTTTAAGGCAAAGAGATTGGCAGCATGTTGGGTGCTTTTAAACATATAGGCGGCAGTTCTGTAAATGGGTACAGCCCTGGAAAGGGTATCCTGATCAACGCTCTGGCCTGCATGCAGCGCGAGAGTTTCAAATTTCATAAATGCTCCTCCTCTTCCGCTATGGGATGAAAAGTTATTTTTTTTCGGCTATATCCGCTTTGATTTTATCAACAAAATCATGGATATGCTGGCCGTTTGCAGTTTTTGCCTCTGGGTCGATCTTGAGCAGCGCTTCCCAGGTTTCGATGGCTCCCCCGGGATCGTTGAAGTCGTACATCAGGACGATGCCTTTATTAAATCTGGAAGGCAGGTGGCCGGGGTCTTTCTTAATTGCTTCATTAAAAGACTCTATGGCTTTTTCAGGTTGCTTTGTCCTGCGGTACATCACTCCAAGGTCGGTGAGCAAATTGGCATCCCCTGAGTGAAATTCCAGGGATTTAGTATAGGCAGCAATCGCCTTTTCAGATTGGTTGGAATCATAATAGAGGTGGCCCAGGCGAATCCAGTTCTCGAAATTCTCCGGGTTGGCGGTCACCTCGGCTTCCAGGTTGATGATAGCTTGCCCGGTTTCATCGTTTTGTGCTTGAGATTGTACATTCGCTGTTGTCGACGGTGCTGATCCTGGAGAGCCTCCTTTGTAAACGGTAAAAGCTATGCCGGCCAGAAAACCGAAGACAAAAATGATAAAGTAGGTAACCAGCGGACTTTTCTGAGCCTTGTTTCCCTGCTGTGGTGTGCTGGCTTTTTCAGTTATATTGTTCTTTCGTGCCATAAGACCTCGGTTTTGTTCTGTTGATATTGTCAGGAAAAATTCTTGTCATGCACTATTACAGCTATTGCTGCTATTACATATGGCTGCTAATGACCTATTCGTATACCACGCAGTAGCACATGGTTCAATGTGCATATAAGATAGACTGTGAAATTTGGATACTATTGAAAATAAAGTGTCAAAATGAAGAGAGATGGTGTAGTCAATTTCATCATTAGACTTATAATCAAAACCATGTTGTTTATTCAGCTGTTTCACAACAATAGATATATCCGTTTCGGAGATTTGTCCAGTATGTGGTGCAGATCACCGGGATGGAATTCCACTTCCGATCAGTTGTTACATATCGGTCAGTTAAATACTGTTAGTAAATATCCTCTGGAGGATCAAAGATGAAGGTGATGGAAAGAGTTGAGAGTCAGATTGATAAGGAAGGGGCCACCTGGCCCACTATTGCTTTTCCATCGACGGTGAACGCCATTAAAGAAAATATAATCCACCATCTGATGAGTTTTCAAGGGCGTGATCCTGAACGTTCCGGTGCGCAGGATGTCTACAGGGCCCTGGCCTATACCATGCGGGACCTGATGGTGCAGAAATGGATTGCCACTCAGAAAACTTTCTATGCAAAAGAAAAAAAACGGGTCTACTACCTCTCACTTGAATTTCTCATCGGCAGGTCACTCGGCAACAGTATGACCAACCTTGGAATCCTTGAAGACGCCAAACAGGCCGTTGAAGAACTGGGATTTGATATGGCTGATATCAGGGATCAAGAGGAGGACGCCGCCCTTGGCAACGGTGGCTTGGGAAGGTTGGCCGCCTGTTTCATGGATTCCATCGCTACCCTGAAAATTCCTGCCTACGGTTATGGTATTCGTTATGAGTACGGTCTCTTTTTCCAGAAACTTGTGGATGGGTATCAGGTTGAAGGCCCTGACAATTGGCTGCGGAACGGGACCCCATGGGAGTTCGAGCGGCAGATGCCGATCTTCAGCGTGCAGTTTTTCGGCAATGTAACCAGTTATCAGGATAAAAACGGAAGATATCGGGCCAAATGGGTTAACACCAAAGATGTCATGGCCAAGCCCAGTGATATTATGGTCCCCGGTTATAAAAACGACCATGTCATCAATATGCGACTCTGGTCGGCCTTTGCCTCAAGAGAGCTGGATCTCACTGATTTCAGTAGAGGTGATTATATCGGAGCAGTTGAATCAAAGGTGAGTTCCGAGACCATCTCAAAGGTACTTTATCCTCCCGATCACATGTATGCCGGGCAGGAGCTACGTCTGAAACAACAGTACTTCTTTGTTGCTGCAACCTTTCAGGACATCATGCGGCGCTTTAAGAAAAAGCATACTGGTTTTGATCGATTTTCTTCTATGGTTGCCGTGCAGCTCAATGATACCCATCCATCCATTGCTATTCCGGAACTGATGCGCCTGCTTCTGGACATTGAAGGGCTGGGCTGGGAAGAGGCCTGGGAAATTACCGTCAATACCTTTGGCTTTACCAACCATACCCTGATGCCGGAGGCCCTGGAGCGCTGGAGTGTTGAGATGATGGGCAGGGTACTGCCACGTCATCTCCAGATTATCTATGAAATCAACCACAGGTTCCTCGATGAGGTTGCACAAAAATATCCAGGCAACGAGAGAAAGTTGCGGGAGTTTTCAATTATTGAGGAAGGACCGGTGAAAATGCTTCGGATGGCCCATCTGGCTATTATCGGCAGTCATAGTGTCAACGGGGTTGCGGAACTGCATACTCAGCTGCTGAAAGAACGAATTTTTCCTGATTTTCATGCATTTTTTCCAGGCAGGTTTAACTCAAAAACTAACGGCATCACCCCTCGACGGTGGCTGCTTGATATCAATCCTGAACTGGCTCTTCTTATCTCGTCAAAGATTGGGGCCGACTGGATCACCGACCTTGATGAATTACGCGGTCTTGAGGCGTATGTGGATGATCCGGAATTTCTTGCCGATTGGGGCAGGATAAAGTTGAACAACAAGGAACACCTGGCGGATTATATCAAAAAGAAATGTAAGGTCACGGTTGACCCTCTTTCCATGTTTGATATTCAGGTAAAAAGAATCCATGAGTATAAACGGCAGTTACTTAATGCTTTGCATCTCATCCATCTTTATCAGCGGATAATTCATGGAGAGGCCGAAGGCATCGCACCGAGGACAGCTGTTTTTGCAGGGAAGGCTGCTCCTTCTTACTGGCGGGCAAAACTTATTATCAAACTGATCACTTCCATCGGTGATGTGGTGAATAAAGATCCCCGGGTGAAAGATCGGCTCAAAGTTGTTTTCCTGCCAAACTATAATGTCTCCCAGGCGGAAATTATCATGCCGGCGGCCGATCTTTCCGAACAGATTTCTACCGCCGGTACTGAAGCGTCGGGTACCGGAAATATGAAATTTTCGTTGAATGGGGCGCTTACCATCGGTACCCTGGATGGTGCTAATATTGAGATTAGGGAGGAGGTTGGGGAAGAAAACATTTTCATCTTCGGCATGACAGCTGAGGAGGCAGAGTTTGAAAGAAAAAATATAAGTCGTACGCCCTGGCAGGTTTGCCAGCAAAATGAAAGTATCAAAAATGTCATAGAATCGATTAGTGACGGCTCGTTCAGCAATGGTGACAAAGAGTTATTTAAACCTCTGGTCGAGAGTCTGATGGACAAGCATGATCCTTATCTGCTGCTCCTTGATTTAGATTCGTATCTCGAGTGTCAAGACAAGGTAAACGATGCTTTTCTTGATCCCAGGGCCTGGGCGAAAACCGCCATTTTCAATGTTGCCAGAATGGGGAAATTTTCAGCAGATCGAACTATCAAACAATACTCTGAGGAAATTTGGTCTATCCCGGTTGAGTAAAGGAATACCAAAAAAATGCAGTGATGTCCCGAGAAGTCAACTTTTGTGGCTCGACCATCCAGCTTGACCTCGATGTGAATATCGAGTATCTACATGCCAGAATTAAACGGTGGCGGTAGTGGAAACACCGCCTGAAACGGTGGTGGGAAAGAGAAAAGGGATTACAGATTTTTTATAATCTGTAATCCCTTTGAAATTGCTGGAGGCGGCGATCGGAGTCGAACCGATGAATAATGGTTTTGCAGACCACTGCCTTAGCCACTTGGCTACGCCGCCCCTCGTTTAGAGGACATCTTTATACCACAGCAGAAAATTTTAACAAGGGAAAAAGATTTAATGGGTATGGATATTGATTCGTTGGTACGGATCAACAAGGAACAATTAAGTACATTGGAGAAAACACTCGGGTATCGGTTTACCGATCTGCGTCTGTTGCAGAAGGCCCTTGTCCACTCTTCTTACGCCTTTGAACAGGCACAGGGAGGAAATGATAATGAGAACCTGGAGTTTATAGGTGATGCCGTTCTTGATCTGGTTATCGGTCATATTCTTTTTCATCGCTATCTGAAAATGCGCGAAGGTGAACTGACCAGGCTGCGAGCTTCTCTGGTCAATGAACATCACCTGGCTAAGATGGCAAGAGCAATAGATTTAGGCAGGTACCTCTCTCTTGGCAAGGGCGAAGATGCTTCCCATGGGCGGACAAAATCCTCGATTCTGTCCTGTGCCTATGAAGCGGTTATCGGTGCAGTCTTTGAAGACGGCGGTTATCAGATCGTTTGTGAAGTAATCGAGCGATTTTTTCTGCCGGAGATTGAAGGGAAAAAGGAAGAATTGCTGATAGCTGACGCCAAGAGTCGTCTTCAGGAAGTTTTGCAGGAAAAATATAATGAGGCCCCTACCTATAGAGTCGATGCCGAAGAGGGACCGTCCCACCGGAAACTATTTACCATTGGTGTTTGCTTCAGAGACCAGGTTTTAGCGACCGGTCAGGCGGGGTCCAAAAAAGAAGCAGAGCAGCGGGCGGCCACCGCCGCTCTGGAAAATCTGGATATTATAAACGCTTGATGGGCATGTTCCTGGTTATTCCAATCTTCATTCCCCACCGTGGTTGTCCCCATGATTGTCTGTTCTGTAACCAGCAGAAAATTTCAGGATATGAGAGGGATGAGACTGCCCAGGTGGCGGTTGCGGGGACCATTGACGAGTGGCTGATGCGAAAAAAGGACCACAGCCAGGTACAGGTGGCGTTTTTTGGTGGGTCGTTTACCTGTCTGCCGGCAGGGGAGCAGACTGAATTATTATCAGCGGTCCAGCCTTATATCGAAAAAGGAAAAATTGATACCATCCGCCTTTCAACCAGGCCGGATTGCATCGATCAGGCTGTCTGCGATCTGCTAATAGAGTTTAACGTCGGGGTGGTGGAACTCGGTGCCCAGTCGCTTTGTGACAAAGTATTGCAAAAGTCGCTTCGGGGGCATACTTCAGAGCATGTCCGAAATGCTTTGCGACTGCTAAAAGAGTCAGGAATACAGGTGGGACTCCAGCTTATGCCTGGATTACCAGGTGAAACCAGTGCGTCGTTTTTGCAGAGCATTGATGAGGTAAATACTCTTAAACCCGATTTCGTTCGACTTTATCCGGCACTGGTGGTTAAAGATTCCGGGCTGGAAAAATTGTACCGCACTCAGCAGTATCGGCCACTTTCGCTCAATAAGGCTATCAGTCTCACTGCCAGGTGTTACCAGAAGTTGACCGAGGCCGGAATCAAGGTGGTGCGGATGGGTCTCCAGCCTTCGGAGTCGCTTGAGAAAAGCGTTGTCGCCGGGCCATACCATCCCGCCTTTGGTGAACTGGTGCAGTCAAGACTCTGGCTGAAGAAGATACGGGCAAGACTTGTCCTTCTTCGCCCGCAGCAAAAGTTGCTCATCCATATCTCTCACAGGGATATGTCGGCGGTGGTGGGGATGAAAAAACAAAATACCAACAGGTTGGAAGAACTAGGTTATTCCGGTCGTTTTACAATTTTGCCGGACAAGAATATGGCACGAGGAAGTATACATTATGCTGTCTGTTAATCATTTAGATATTCGATACGGGGAAAAACATCTGTTCAAAGATGTTTCAATCCAGGTCCATGGAGGAAATCGCGTCGGCTTGATCGGGGTGAACGGAGCTGGAAAGTCCACTTTATTAAAGATCATGGCCGGGATATCTGAGACCGATGATGGGGTGGTCACCAGGGCCAAACACTTCACCATTGGTTATCTGCCCCAGGAATCCTCGGAATTATTTTCCGAGCGATCCCTCTATGAAGAGGCAGAGACGGCCTTTGCGCCGCTTTTGGCTCTGCAGGCTGAAGCAGCACAACTCCATGAGCAGATGCAGGAAATGGACCCGCATTCCGAGGAATTTCAGGGTATCCTTTTGCGTCAAGGTGAGATTCAGCATCAGCTCGATGCCAGTGAAATTTATGCCATCGCCGGGAAAATTGAAAAAATTCTTCTGGGCCTTGGCTTTCACCGGGAAGATATGGCAAAACCGGTAAATGCATTTTCCGGTGGCTGGCAGATGCGACTCAAACTTGCCAAGATGCTGCTCGAAGCACCGTCTCTGCTGCTGCTTGATGAACCGACAAACCATCTTGACCTTGACTCGCTTACCTGGGTTGAACAGTTCCTGAAAAATTACAATGGCTCGATGGTTATTATCTCCCATGATCGTACTTTTCTCGACAAGGTCACTGAAAGAATCTGGGAATTGAGTTTTGGTCGTATTGATGTCTACAAAGGGAATTACAGTTATTTCCTGCAAGAAAGAGCAGAGCGACGGGCAATCGAGAAAGGTGCCTATGATAATCAGCAGGCCAAGATAAAACAGACCATGCGTTTTGTCGATAAATTCAGAGCAAAAGCGACAAAAGCCAGGCAGGTGCAAAGCCGAGTCAAGCAGCTGGATAAACTGGAACGTATAGAGTTGTCTGAAGAAGAAAGCCAGATCAAGTTCAGCTTTCCGCCAGCCCCGCCATCAGGCCGGGACGTCCTGACTGTTGAGGGTGTCAGCAAAAGCTATAACGGTAGTCAGGTTTTCAGTAAAGTTGACCTGCTGCTCAGTCGTGGAGATAGAGTAGCGGTGGTTGGTGTTAATGGCGCTGGAAAATCTACTTTCCTGAAAATTATGGCCGGGCAGATCGAACACGATTCCGGAAAGATTCGTTTTGGTGCCAACGTTATACTTACCTACTTTGGTCAGCATCAGGCCCAGGAACTTTCCCCTTCCTTGACGGTTCTGGACACGATGGCGCTTTCCGGGGCGGATATGACTATCACCCGGACCCGCTCGTTGCTTGGTGCTTTTCTTTTTCGCGGAGAGGATGTCGATAAAAAAGTATCCGTTCTGTCTGGTGGTGAAAAAAGCAGGTTAGCTCTTGCGAAAATGATTGCCAAACCAGCAAACTGTATGCTGCTCGATGAGCCGACAAACCATCTTGATATGAGTTCCCAGGAGGTTCTGCAGGCAGCAATGGCCCAATATGACGGGACAATTGTTGTTGTTTCTCATAATCGCTATTTTCTTGAAGGGTTTGTTAACAAGGTTCTTGAGGTGAAAGAGGGAAATATTACTCTCTACGAGGGTAATGTGACCGAATACCTTGCCAAGCAGGAACTGCTTCGGGAGCAGGAAAAAGAGCAGGCGGTAAAGGACAACCAGTCCGAGCATGAAATAACCAGGAAATCGTCCGAATCCCCAGATAGCCGCAAAGAGAAAAAACGGCTGGAAGCACAGTTGCGCCAGGAGCGAAGCAGGCGGGCAGGCCCCTGGCTGAAAAAGTTGACAGCAGCAGAAGAGAAAGTGGAATTCTTTGAAAAGCAGAAAGAAGACCTCGAAACTCTCATGGCCGGTCCTGATCTTTATTCGGACGAAAGTGGTTGGGCAAAGACGAGCAAGGAATATGAAGATTGTAAGCGCCATTTGGATCGTTGGTATGATAAATGGGAAACTGCCCAGGAAAAAATTGATGAAATTGACGCCGAGTTGAATCACGGCTGAAGCGCGATTGTGCCGTGAAAATGTTCCTAACCATAACCCCCTGCCTTTTCCCTCCTCTTTCTTTCTTTCTCCCTTCATTTTCTTTGTAAGGAATAGCCGCTTCACACGACAAAGGAGGTAAAGGACTACTCCATAGTGTCCCCTCATACGCAAAGGCGTCAACGCCTACGTAAGGGGGAGTTGACGAAAACCACTGAAAAAACATTGAGGAGAGACTGGTCATGAAACGGGAAGAAATCCTCGACACCACAAACAGTATGTTGAAAAAACATCTGGCCGGACAACGGGACCAGCAATTTCTTCGCTACCTCGATCCCGATCAATTACAGGAACTGCTGCATCTTGAAGATTGCAGTGATGGCGCAGACTGGCCCAGGATTTTCCAGTGGGTGCAGATGTATCTCGATCACTCCGTCAAGACCGGCCATCCTGGCTTCGTCAACCGTATGTGGGGGGCGGCCAATCTGCCATCAATAGTCGGTGAATTTACCGCTGCCGTCGCAAATACCTCGGCCTGTACCTTCGAATCGGCCCCGGTGTCTACCCTTATGGAAAAGTACATGCTCCAGGAGATGCTCGATCTGGCCGGCTTTACCAATGGTGAGGGACAGATGACCACCGGATCAAGTAATGCCAATATGCTGGCCATGATGGCTGCCCGCAATGAAATCCTGCCTGAGGTCAAGGCTGAGGGTCTTCGCCAGCAGTCTGACATTGTCGGGTTTGTCAGCGCCGACGCGCACTATTCCATGGAGAAGGCCGCCAATATTCTTGGCCTTGGAACAAGACATCTCATCAAGATTCCGGTGACATATGGCGGGGAAATGCATGTCGGCATGCTCGTGGAGAAAATTGAAGAAGCTCTTGTTGAAGGGAAACGACCTTTTTTTGTCGGAGGGACTGCCGGAACCACCGTCCGCGGAGCCTACGATCCCATCGAAAAGCTTCTCGAACTGCGGAAACGCTACGGTTTCTGGCTGCATATCGATGGCGCTTGGGGTGGGGCGGTGGTAGTCAGCAGAAAACTCAGGGAAACGTACCTGGCCGGCATTGAGGAAGTTGATTCTTTCACCTGGGATTTCCACAAAATGCTGGGAACCTCCTTGATGAGCAATGTCTTCCTGATCAACAACCGGATCCACACCTTGGGTAAGGTCTGCAGTGCAGGGGATGACAGCTATATTTTTCATGGCGAAAACAGCAATGCGGTTCTCGATCTTGGAGCGATCTCCCTGCAGTGTGGCAGACGGGTGGACAGTCTCAAGTGGTTTCTCGATTGGAAATATTTCGGCAGGAAGGGATTTGCCGAAAGGGTTGAGCATTGCCTTTCCCTTTGCGAACACGCGGAAAAAATCGTGCACGACTCTCAGGAACTGGAGCTGGTGCTGCCGCGTTCGTCCTTCAATCTCTGTTTTCGTTACAAAGTTCGGGAGGAGCGTGCAAATCAATTCAATCTGGCACTCCGCACCAAACTCCATCACGACTGCATAAGTCTGGTCGGTTATGCCATGCACGAGGGCAAACTGTTTCTGCGGCTTCTCCTGGCCAATGCCGAACTCACCACCGAGGCGATAGATCGATATTTTACCGACCTTATCCGAACCGGAAAATCTCTCTCAGGAGGCTGATTATGATACTTACCAACACAAAACCGATAACCTATCAACAGCATCAGTTTCACATAGAACTGCGGGAACTCCTGCAGAAGCTGTTTCTTAAGCCGATACCGAACAGGATAATTGACGTGATCACACAATTTCTCATTCATCATCCGCTACCGATTACCGACTTTCCCAGACTTGAGGGCACCTATTCGCGAACAATTCTCCATCGCCACAGCAATGGTTACGAGGCTATGGCCGCTCGCTGGAGTAAAGGAGCGGTGTCTTCCATTCACGGTCATCCTCCGTTTGTCTTTTACTATGTCATCGAAGGGAAACTGAAAATTGACAACTTCCGACAAACGTCGGACGGACTTCAACGATCTGATTCGCTGCTTCTGAACAATGGCCAGGGATTTCACGCCTTCGGCGAACCTGGCCGTTTTGACAATTCTATCCATCAGGTATACGCAGATGAAGAAACTCTCAGCTTTCACATATCCTCGGATGATGCCCTTAAAGGCCAGGTATTCAGCAGCCTGGAGGAAAGAAATAGGTAAATCGACCATCCGGATTTCGCTTCTCTTGCGGTATTTGCAGGCCAGCTGGCTTTTTGGTGCTGTGCCGTGGCACTTCTTTCAACTCAACAGTGTGTATTTCAATGAGGACAAGGGAATATTTTCCAAGCTGGATCTGAACGAACACATCCCGACCCGTTGGCGACTGCAGCAGGTACTGTATGATCCGCAACGTGTCCCGACCACTTTTCCGGTATTCGTTAAACCTGAATGGGGCCAGAATGCCATGGGTATTGTCCGGCTGGACAATAGAGATGAATATGAGCGTTTTGCCGACTTCGCAAGACAGTCCGCCATACCCTACCTGGTGCAGGAGGCGGCGATGGGGCACGAGGAGTATGAAATCTATTACCTCCGGTCCCCTGATCATCCGGATGAGTGTGCCGTGCTCTCTGTAACCCAGGTTATCAACACCAGTTGCGGCAGGCACCCCATAAACTCCATACACAACCCGGCAACATCCTATCTCGATCTCACCATGTCCTTTTCCGAGTTGGAACGTACATCGCTTTGGCACATGCTGAGAAGTATCGGCAGGTTCAGGATGGCTCGGCTCTGCCTCAAGGCGAATTCACGAAAGGATCTGCTGCAAGGCCACTTTCAGGTTGTGGAAATGAATCTCTTCCTTCCCATGCCTCTGGTGCTGTTGGCCGGCAATGTCGATGCGCAGCGCAAAATGGTACTTCTACGGGAACTTATGGCTACGGTCGCCCAGTTGGTTGCCACCATCCCGAATATGCAAAGGAAAAAGGCAATTTTTTTACGAAAACTGTTGGCCCATTACAGGATCAGGTCATGGAATCATTAAAACGAATGCTTTATACCTGGATTGAGCGGAAATTCCTTGCCGGTTGCAGCAATTACAACAGCCTGGCAACCAGAAAAAGCTGTCGGTCAAAGAAGCTGGCGCGGGCAATGTTTACTCAACACGCCATCCCCCATGCACGTGGTAGAATTTTTTACGGATTGCTGGCACCTTTGCGTTTTGCCCGAAAATTCGGCTTTCCCCTGGTCGTTAAGCCCAACGTTGGCGGTTTTTCAAGGGGAAGCCATTTCCCGATCCGGTCCTATGGCCAGCTGCTCAAGGCTGCAATCCTGGTCAAGGTCTGGTGGCCGAGTTCTGTTGTCGAGCAATATCTGGAGGGTAAAAATTACCGCATCCTGGTCGCCAAAGACCAGGTCATTTCGGTTATTCAACGATATCCCCCTTTTGTCGTGGGTGATGGCGTATCCACCATTGAGGAGTTGATCGACAGAGAGAACCTGATTCGCGAGCGTCTGCATCTGCACCCCGTCATCCATCCCATTGCCAGGAATGGTAGGACGCAACGTTTTCTTCAGAAAAAGGGGAAGCACCTATCATCAGTTCCAGAACAGGGTGAAACAGTCCTGTTACACAACCGCATCGCCTTGGCTGCGGGTGGGGTTGTGGATACAGTCGACCAGAAGACCATACACCCGGATAATCTTCAGCTATTCCTGAAGATACCCGATCTGTTCGATGCCAATGTTCTTGGCGTCGATGCCATTTTTCAAGACGGTATCGAGACTTCCTATCGCTCTCAGAAGGCAATATTCCTTGAGGTGAACTCGAGACCCTATCTCAAAATGCATGACTACCCCCGCTATGGCACAAAGGATCATATACAAGAATATCTGCAGAAATTTGCCGTGCTTGACATCGTCGGAAAGGACATATTCTGATGCTGGGCTGGCCATTTTACCTGTTTACCGGACTGCACTCTTTTCTGATTGGCCTGTTTCCCTTTTATATCCCGGTATACCTCTACTCCTCAGGCCTATCGCTCAGCCACATCTGTCTATTTATTGCGGCAACCGATGGTGGC
>WTAT01000053.1 GCA_013139415.1 Desulforhopalus sp. | reverse complement strand
GCCGACGCACCAGAGTAAAAACCTGATGTCCTCCAGTGGTTAAAAGAGGCAGCAGATCCCGACCGATCACTCCGCTTGCTCCGGTTATCAGGATCCTGAGGGGAATGGTGCTGCTGCACCGATGCAGGGCAATATCTTCCTCAAGGAGTTTTTGACGATGGTGAAAAAGATTTTCTAGACTCTTGCCGACATGATCCTTGATAAAGCCTGGGAGAAAACGATGGCCCGGTAAGGAGTACTCTACCTGATCATGCAATAAAGATCCCTTACCCTTGTTTTTAAAATTATGGGTGTGGGACCAGTAGGAAAATGGACCCTTTTCCTGGATATCCCTGAACATTTTCCCTGGTATGTTGTCAATATGGCGGGCCCGAAAGCGGTAAGGAAAGGGACCGGCATGCATTTTCAGCTCAACCGTGCCGCCGGGTTCTATCCCTCCATGTCGGGCAAGAACCGAAATGTTTTCCCATGGTGGCAGGAGTCGCTCCAGCGCTCCTGGTCTGCTGTGCCAGTTGTAGAGTTCTTCTGCTGAGCATGGATATTCAGACAGGTGTTCGAAAAGAACTGGGCTGGTGGACTTTCGCATAAAAAATATTTTGCTAGACGCCAAGATACCTGGTTCTTAATTGGGGGTTAGATCGCAATTCCTCATTGGTGCCGTGCCAGGCAATCGTGCCTTTCTCCATAATATAATGATGATCGGAAATTGCCATTAGAGCGTCAATATTTTTATCCACGATAAGAATGGCCAGTCCTTTGCTTTTCAAGATATCCAATCCTCGCCAGATTTCCTTGCGGATCAGTGGGGCCAACCCTTCGGTGGCTTCGTCGAGGATCAACAATCTCGGGTTGATCATCAGTGCTCTGCCCACTGCCAGCATCTGTTGTTCGCCACCTGAAAGCTGGTTGCCATAGTTTTCCAGCCTGTCGCCCAGTCTTGGAAAAATGGTGAGGATATCATCCATATTGTATGGCTGAGGTGATCGCTGGTAGTTGGATGCCGTGGCGATGATGTTTTCCCGGACAGTAAGGTTGGGAAAAATCTGCCTTCCTTCGGGCACGAGACCTATTCCCAGGCGGGCAATTCTATAGCTGGGGAGTCGATGTGTTTCTCTGCCGGAAAAATAGATAGTACCTGAGTGTACCGGGGTGAGCCCCATAATAGAGCGAATTGTACTGCTTTTGCCCATGCCGTTACGGCCGAGGAGTGTGACTACTGTTGACTCAGCAATACTGAGGGAAACCCCGAAAAGCGCCTGGCTTTTGCCATAATAGGTCGTTATTTTATCCACCTTGAGCATTAACTTTCCTCCCCAAGATAGGCAGCCCGGACCTCTTCATTCTGCCGAATCTCGTCAGGAGTGCCGGTAGCCAGGTTCTCGCCGTATACCAACACCGTCACCTGATCGGCAAGGGAGAAAACGACATCCATATCGTGCTCGACAAGGAGGATGGTGATTTTTCCTTTGAGCTTGATGATCAGCTTAGTGAGTTCAGCAGTGCCTCCCGGCCCCATACCGGCCATTGGTTCATCGAGGATCAAAAGCTCAGGTTTGCCGACCATTGCCATACCTACTTCCAGCTGTCGTTTCTCTCCATGGGAAAGGTGCTTTGCCATCAGGTCGGCACGATGGAACAGATCGACCCTTTTCAGTGCTGTCGCCAGTTCACCTTTAACCGGCTTCGATTTTTTCCAATGTCTCAAAAACCTGAAATTGTGGCCGGAGTGGGCGCAGATGGCAAGGCTCATGTTCTCAGCCACCGTAAGGTTTTCGAAGATATGGGTAATCTGGAATGATCTGCCAATGCCCAGCCGGGAACGTTGGTATGCCTTTAGTCGGGTAATGTTATTACCGTTGAACAGGATGTTGCCTGAATCGGGGAGCATGTCACCGCTTAACTGATTGACAACGGTAGTCTTGCCGGCACCATTGGGGCCTATGAGGGCGTGGATATGATTTCTGGTAACACTGAAAGAAAGGTCGTTTGTGGCCTGTACAGCGCCAAACGACTTACAGAGTGCCGTAACTTTCAGCAGTGTCTCAGCCATCTTTCCGGTTTCCTCCGGCCAGAAGCCCAAAAAGCCCACGTTTGGCAAAGATAACAGCCAGAATCAGCAGAGGCCCCATGTAGACCATCCAGTGTTCCGTGTACATGGCTAACCCCTCCTCAAGCAGGAGGAAAACGGCGGCACCGAGTACAGGGCCAAAGAGTGTCCCAAGGCCTCCCAGGAGGACCATGACCATCAATTCGCCGGAAAGAGTCCAGTGCATCAGTCCGGGACTGACATATTCTGTTTGATTGGCAAGCAGTGCACCGGCCAATCCTGCACCACCGCCGGCGATCATAAAAGTGACCAGCTTATAGCTGTTGGTATGGATTCCCAGGCTTCCCGCTCGTCTGTCGTTGTTGCCTCCACCACGGATGATGAGGCCAAACCTGGAATTGACCAGCCTGCATGTAAAAAAGAGAAAGAGACAGAGGGCTCCCAGACAAAGATAGTAAAAATGAAGATCGTTGCCGAGATCAAGTCCGGGAAATGAATTTCTCGAATAGAGTGACAGCCCGTCGTCACCGCCATATTTTTCCAGAGAAACAAAAAAATAATAGAGCATCTGGGCAAAAGCCAGGGTGATCATAATAAAGTGCATCCCCGTCGTACGGAGGCTGAGAGCGCCGATGATAAGCGCAGCAAAGGCCGCTATGAGCATCGCCAGAGGGAGGACAAACAGTCCGTTTTCTGTCCCGGAAAAAAGAAAGGGGGAGGTGAATAAGGGCGTAGCCTCAAAGCTATGAAAGTGGAAAATCCCAGCAACATAGGCACCGATCCCAACGAATGCAGCATGGCCTAAACTGATCATCCCACTGTATCCCAGAAGGAGATCAAGACTGACAGCGGCAAGCGCGTAAATGAGAATTCTGCTGCCAAGTGAAATCAGGTAGGGTTCACCTGTAAGCAGGGCCACGAGGGGGAGGAAAAATAGAAAGAGTGCTCCAAACCCTATTGTTAGCTTTTTTCTTGAAAACATGGACATCATGCGTGGGCGGGAAAGAGGCCACGGGGTTTCCATACAAGGATGGCGGCCATGAGAATGTATATTGCCATCGAAGCCAGAGAAGCGGCAAGGCTGTTCGCAGTCGATGATTCAAGTACTAAGCGAAGGATGGCAGGGAGGAATGCACGGCCAAGTGTGTCAACCATACCGACCAGCAGGGCTCCGGCAACCGCACCCCGGATGGATCCGATACCGCCAATAACGATAACCACAAAGGTAAGGATGAGGATGCTCTCGCCCATTCCCGATTCCACCGCCAGGATAGGACCGGCCATAACTCCGGCAAGGCCTGCCAGCAGAGCGCCCAAACTAAAAACCAGGGTGTAGAGTAGGTTGATGTTTACTCCAAGTGCGCCGACCATGTCCCTGTTTGATGCGCCGGCCCTGATTTTCATACCTGCTTTAGTTTTGGCAAAAAGCAGCCATAGGGAGATGGCGACAAACAGACCTACACCGATCACTGCCAGACGATAGGTGGGGTAGGGCAGGCCGGGAAGAATTTCGATGCTTTTTGACAGCCAGATGGGTGCGTCCATAAAAAGAGGTTGTCTCCCCCAGGCTATACGGGTGAGTTCGTTGAAAAACATGATCAACCCGAAGGTGGCCAGAACTTGGTCGAGATGCTCTCTTTTGTAGAGGTGGCGCAGGATGACTACTTCCACAATCGCACCCACCATCGCTGCGGCTCCAAGTCCTGCCGGAATGGCCAGCAGAAAGGAGCCGGTCCGGGCTGCAACCGTCGCGCCGACATAGGCTCCGATCATATAAAAGGAACCATGAGCCAGGTTGATGACCTGCATGATGCCAAAAACCAGGGTAAGACCCGCCGACATCAAAAAAAGGGTAATTCCCAGTTGTAGACCGTTGAGTAATTGTTCAATAATTAGGAGCATAATAAAGGGTCCTCGGAGGGGCCCGGGAAAGTAACAATTGACAAACTCGTAAAAATCTAAAATATACGATGGATAAGTAAAAAGCTTCATATTCGAGGCGTGCAAATTTCATATTATTTCGGCGTACTAGGGTACGTCGTAATTATATGAAAATTTGCGACAACGAAGAAGATGAAGAGTTTTTACGACGCCATCACATTTTACACTGTTCAGCGTAGGCGTCCACATGATTGGAAAAGACTTTCTTTATTGTCTTGTTGGTAAAGCCGTTTTCAGTTTTGATGACTTCGCGGATATAAATATCCTGTACAGGGTGCTGATTCTTGCCAAAGGAGAAATTCCCCCGGACGGAGGCAAAATCGGCCTTTTTCAATGCTGCTCTAACTGCGTCTAAATCGTCAACACCACCGGTGGCTTTTAAAGCTGAACCGATTAACCTTGCGGTATCAAAGCCCTGGCTGGCATAGAGGGTTGGCATCCTGCCGTAGGCTTTCTGATAGGCAGCGACAAATTCGTGGTTTGCCCGGTTGTCAAGGTCGTGGGTCCACTGTGAACCGTTCTTCACGCCCAGGGCAGCGGTACCGACCGCCCCAAGAATCCTTTCGTCAAAGGAAAATGCAGGACCGTATACCGGGGTGGTCTGATTCAGGCCGGACTGAGCATACTGTTTCAGGAAATTTATCCCCATACCGCCCGGAAGAAAAAAGAACACCGCTTCAGGTTTAGCAGCGCGTAATGCAGCAAGTTCCGCAGCGTAATCGGATTGGCCCAGTTTTGTATAGACTTCACCCGCGATAGTACCTTTGTAGTATCGTTTAAAACCGGCTAGGTGATCTTTTCCGGCTGGGTAATTAGGAGCAATCAGGTAAACGCTTTTGTGTCCTGTTTCAGTGACGTATTGGCCAACGACTTCATCAAGATTGTCGTTTTGGTAGGATACACTGAAATAATTGGGGTTACATCCTTTGCCGGCAAGCTTGGAAGGAGCGGCATTGGTACTGAGATAGAGCACATCATCCCTCACAACTTTGGGCACCACGGCCATGGCTACGTTGGAGAAGACAATACCGGTCATGATTTTTATATTGTCTTTTTTTATGTACCTTTCAGCAATCTGTTTCCCTTTTTCGGGTTTGCGGCCATCATCTTCGACCAGGAGTTCCACTGGTACGCCACCCAGTTTGCCATCTTCCTGGTCAATCGCCAGTTTAAAACCGTCACGAATGTCTTCTCCAAGATAACCCGCTTTGGTGGATAAGGTGGTGATCATGCCTATTTTTATCGGCTCTGCTCCATAACTGAGTGTTGACAGCATCATGCCCACACAAAAAAGTCCAGTCACAAGTTTTTTCATACTCCCTCTCCTCTGAAATGTAGTTGTTTTAGCAAAAAAAAATCTCAAAATATTTCCTGATTACGTATGAAACTCAGCCAATTCTGTGGGCGTAGACTTAATGTGTTTATAACAAAAGAGAAACAAAACCCCCACAGAGTTGTCATCCCCGCGCAGGTGGGGATCCAGTTACTATATTCAGCCGAGAAGATTACAAAGAAACTATAGGAATACGCAAGGAAAAAGGGTGATAGGGTTTTTGAAGAACCCACGATACACTGTGGGTTCGGACCCCACTTATTTGGCCATCTTCTTGGGATTAAACCTGTTGGGCAATTTCTTCTTGCTTCTTTTTTTTGCCAGGGCCAGTCGGCCTGCGGCTGCGCGTTTTTCGGCTCTTGCTATGAGCTGCTGGTGGATGCAGATATCATCTTTTCCATTATCAGTACGAAGCTGGTTATAGGTGCCGTCGCTCTGCATCTCCCAGACATTCCTGATATTAGCAAGTTGCAAGTCAAGCAATTCCCGGAGAAGAGCCTTGTGCCGAGGGGATGAAATGGGGGTGCATACTTCAACACGGCTTTCCAGGTTGCGTTTCATGAGGTCGGCGGAGCCGATGTAATATTCCTCATTACCGTTGTTTTGAAAATAAAAGATACGGGTATGTTCGAGAAATCTGCCGACCAGTGAAATAATTCTGATATTCTCCGACAAGCCCTTGATACCGGGGCGCAAACGGCATGAGTCCCGAACAATCAAATCCACATGGACCCCGGCCTGGGAGGCCTGATACAATGCTTCGACCAGTTCTTTGTCCACAAGGGCGTTGGTTTTGAATTGAATAAGTCCACTATTACCTTTTTTATGGTGCTCGATCTCTCTGTCTATTTTGTTGAGCAGAGCCTTTTTCAGCATCTTAGGTGAAGGCAAAAGTTTAGTATAACGCCGCATCGGGGTGTAGCCGCTGGTCAGGTAATTAAAGAGCTCGGTAAGGTCGGCGCCAATCTCCGGGTTACAGGTAATAAGACCTAAATCGGCGTAACCCCGGGCTGTTCCTGCATGATAATTTCCTGTGCCGATATGGGTGTATCTGCGCAGGCCATTATAATCTTTTCGGATAACAAAGATGAGTTTGGAGTGTGTTTTCAGGCCGACGACGCCATAAGTGACGTGGATTCCGGCCTCCTCCAGAAAACCGGCCCATCTGATATTGGCCGATTCGTCAAACCGGGCCATGAGTTCGACAACCACTGCCACCTGCTTGCCGTTCTGGGCCGCATCAATCAGGTATTGGATAATCCTGGAATCCTTGGCTGTTCGGTAGAGGGTCATCTTGATAGCCAGTACCTTTGGATCAGTGCTGGCTTCTCTTAGAAACCGCTCAACAGAGGTGTCAAAGGATTCGTAAGGGTGTTGCAGGAAGATATCCCCGTGTTCACGGATGGTGTGAAAAATGTTTGGGTCGTCGCCGAGAAGCTCGGGATTATCCACCGGGTGATGTTGAGCAAAGTGCAGATCTGATCTGTCTATCGAGGCAATTTGGAACAGGTCTCGCAGGCCAAGTATTCCGTCCACTTCATAAACATCTTTTTCTTCATCAACGCCTAGCTCAGCGGCCAGTTTCCCTTTATGCAGCTCAAGCATGCCCTGGCCTACTTCCAACCGGACTATTTCGGCAAATTTTCTATCACGCAGCGCCGATTCAATCATCAGCAACAGATCATTGGCCTGTTCTTCGTGTCTCTCGGTAATAGCATTGCGGGTGACCCTGAAAGTCTCGCAGGTCTCAATCTCCATGCCTGGTAGAAGGAGCTGCAGGTTGTTGCCGACCAGGTCTTCAAGAAGAATATAGACGTGTTCTTTGCCGATCTGGATAAATCTCGGCAGATCTGAGCTAGTTGGAATCTTGATGCGATTAAGGAAGCTGTGGTCGCTGTCAGGATAGCGGACGCTGACCAGTAGATTGATTGATAAATTGGAGATGAAAGGAAATGGGTGGGCGGGATCCATACCCTGGGGAGTGAGCAAAGGGTAAATTTCATTTCGAAAATACTCGTCTATAGTTTCCTTATTATCTTTGCTGAGGTCTTTGTATTTTTTTATTTTAATACCTTTTCGAGACAGCAGTCGCTGGAGGTCGTTTTCAAGAGCCAGCTGCTGGTCAAGAACTTCCCTGACAATTTTATGACAGTCGTCAATTTGTTCTTGAGGCAGACGGCCATCGATGGAAAGGCTCTTGACACTGGCACCAACCTGCTGTTTGAGGCCACCGATCCTTTTCATAAAGAATTCATCGAGATTGGAACCGACCACTGCAAGGAAAAATACTCTTTCCAGCAGAGGATTGCGTGGATCCTGGCCCTCGTGCAGCACCCGTTTGTTAAATTCCAGCCATGTCAATTCCCTGTTCAGGTACCACTCCGATGACTGCAGGTCGAAGATGGTTTGAACTTTCTGGTTGTCGGGGATTTTTTCCGTAGTCTTCTTATTTACTGGAGTTTTTGTTCCCATTTGCTATCCGTTATTTTCTGTCGAGTTGTCGGTGAATGTAACGAGTTGTGTCTGCTCCGTAAAGGTAGTGACCCCAGCAGGTGGGGCACACTAAAAAGAGTCCTGTTTATCAGTGTTAATACATCCTAACAGATCTTCCACTGAAAAGAAACAAAGCTGGCCTGTTCCTAGCAGATGTTGCTGGCGTAAAAATTCATGTGTGGAATGTAAATATATTCTTATCTTTTTGTTTTTTCAAAGTGTTGTCACGAGGATTTTCATGTACTACTGTGACGTCATGATATCATTTTATGATTGAAGGAAAAAGAGTCCCACCCTTCGCTTGGACCCAAAGGTGTTAAAAGACCTTAAACTTCTTGCCGTAGAGCAGGAAACCAGTATACAGGCAATTGTTGAGTCATTGGTGACCGAATATATTAATCGTTACAAAACA
>WTAT01000121.1 GCA_013139415.1 Desulforhopalus sp. | reverse complement strand
CAAGGAACGCCAATCATCATCCGGCATCATTATTTCAAACGGCACCGGCGCCACCGGCTGGGCACGCTCGATTCACCGGAGCAGGAAAGACCAACTCCCATTACCAAACCCGGAAGACAAACAACTGGCCTACTATGTACGCGAGGCCTTTCCGAGCGTTTCAACCGGTACTGACATCAGCTCAGGGACGGTAGATGAGAAAGAAACACTGCAAGTCCGTTCAGAAATGAACGAAGACGGCGTCATCTTTGGTGACGGGATTGAGGTTGATTACCTGGATTTCAACTGGGGGAGGCAGGTGTCGGTGGGTGTTGCGCGGGAGACGCTTGAGCTTGTGAGACTGTAAATTAGATTGTGTAATTGCCTATCATTAACCCCCAACAACGGGAGATAGGCAATTACACAATCTAATTTACAGTCTCCAGATAAAAGACATTTTGTCAGCCTTTACCTTCCGAAATTCAACGTCCAAATAGACAAATATTGACCAGATTACACACTAGTGTCGTATGTTTATTAATTCCGAGGTTCATGAGCATAAGCGTCACAAAAACATTATTTGCGTTGCTCGGTATACAAGGGAACAGCCATCATATTTTTCTCAATCTTCCCAATTATTTCTTTAGTAATTGGCAGATTTGATTTTTCTTTACTCCATACCTCATTAAATTTTTCGACTGTTTCCAGTGCCGTATCAACTACCATTTTTTCTGGCAACTTTGCTTTAGCCGCAAAGTATACAAGTTCATCAAGCGTCAGATCAGACATTTTCCTGGCTCTTACATAATTCAAAGCCATCTTCTCGTCTTCGAGGTAGGATATGGTTGAAACAAAGTCATACCCAGAGGCAAGTGCTGCATTCCTTCCATCCGGATAAATCAGTGACCAGTTCTTAAGGTGCATATCAGCATTGCCAATCAGCGTATTAAAGACAATACGTCTAACAAATTCCTTAATCCCCTCCTCACCAACTTCTGCCCATATTACTTCTGCGATGTTCTTGTAACTTGCATGGCGATATTTCCTGTCAGGATACACGCCAAATACCTGCGCAAAATCTTCAATATGAATCCTGCCCCCATCATCTGTGCGATCAAATCGCTTGACTGCAAGCGCTTCCCCCTGAAGCTCTTCAATATCTTCCGGGAGCCCGGCAATCTCATCAAGCGGAACCAGCCTGACTTCCGGAATATCCATACCGACATATCGTGCCAAGGTCATCATCGCAAATTCGTTTTCTGGGACTCCGTTCCATTTTGTTGATGGCAACTTAACAATCCAGGAGCCCCCTATACCTTCCATGGGAACTGTCAGTCCACCCGTGGCTTCCATCACTACAGAAAACTTGAGCTGTACTCCTGCTAGCGAGAACCGGAGGGCAGGCTCACGTTCGGAATCATCGTCAGGAACATGATTACCTTCAGGTGGCCATGCATCACCATCTGACGGCCTGACCACTACACCACCGGGTAAATCACGCCCCAGCACCCATAGAAGGAAAAAGTCCCGACTAGCATTGACCCCTGCTCTTCCCGCAAGATACTCTCGCATTGGTCCTTCGGGTAAAAGATTGGCAAAGAAAGGGGGGACTTTTGTTTGTGTTGGGCGTATATCCGTTATTAACTCACCAAGTGAATCTTTAAATGAAAGACTCAGTGTTGGCCGATCCGGATTATTGATATACCGTTCATTGAACGCAAAAAGATTCCTATCGCCACCAACATGCGTTAGCGTCCCAATCTCTTCCCCATTGAGCAGCACCTCAAGCACTGAAACATCAGCCATCCTCGCTCTCCTCATCCAGGCTGTATGCAGGTTTTACTTTTCTTACGTCAAATGGCGTGCGGAAGCTACTATGAGCCAGGTTCTTCCGTATTTTCTCCAGTTCTTTGGCCGTCTTAAGTATTTGCTCTTTAGTTGCTTCACTAAATTGAAGAGCCTCCGTTGGACTCATATTAATCTTCTTAAGATCTTCACTTATCGTGCGAAAGTCTTTCAACTGATCACTTGCCTTACGAAAATATTTCAGTCTTTCATTTGTCATACGAAAACGTTTCAGCTCGTCGCCTACTGTATGAAGATGTTTCAGCTCGTCGCCTACTGAGCCCATTGACTGCAGATCCTTAACTACATTAAGAGTCTGAAAAAGCGCAGTATCCTTTGGATTAACTTGTTGAAGCGTGGCGACCTCCTTGCTAATCCGATCAAGCTGATTCTTTGCCCGATTTGTCTGCTGCACCTCTTCTGAAGAAGGTGTCCCAGAACGCACAAGACTCTGCACAGCAGGTACAAGCTTCCGCGGCACTAGCATCAGTTCCATATCAAGCGCGCGCGATAACTCAATAAAGTTCGAGAGTTGAAGGTCAACAGCCCCATTCTCTATTTTTGAGATATGGCTCTGGGATAATCCTGTCTTTTCACTGAGCGCGCGCTGACTAAGCCCTTTGCTCTCACGAGCGGCCCTGAGGATATTTACAACTTCTTTAATTAAGTGGCTCATTTGATATATCCAAATATATCTTACTTATATATCGATATAATATTATATATCTTTAGTGATCATTGTTGTCAAGGAACGATACACTATTATATATATTTATTTAAAATAATACATTATAATATATCATACTAAATACTTCTTAATGAAAACCCAATAGATTCATTTGCTTACAAGTTCTTCACATTGATTCCCCACTAGGAGCACCCGACATGACCAGCCATCGCTACCCGGCCCGGAAGACAAACAACTGGCCTACTATGTGCGCGAGGCCTTTCCGAGCATCTCAACCGGTACTGACATCAGTTCAGGGACGGTGCATGAGAAAGAATCACTGCAAGTACGTTCAGAAATGAACGAAGACGGCGTCATCTTTGGTGACGGGATCGAAGGTGATTATCTGGATTTTAACTGGGGGAGACAGGTGTCGGTGGGGGTGGCACGGGAGACACTTGAGCTTGTGAGTGGGTAGCAAATCCTATTTTGCTGGAGCTCGCAGCCCTGTAGGTCGGATTAGCGCAGCGTAATCCGACAGATTAACGGCAAGGGGTCAGTGTCGATTGATATGGGAGTAATTTGACACACCAATCGACACCGTCCCCTTTATCGCCACACAATCAGCGTCAACGACCCTGCACTTTTGTCCAATTTCGCCGGCACAGGCGAAATGCTCTAATTAAGGTTCCTGCAACATAACCAGCACAGCTCATGCAACCACAGCACTGCTGATTGATGCCAATACAAGAGAAC
>WTAT01000074.1 GCA_013139415.1 Desulforhopalus sp. | reverse complement strand
AAATAACATTTTCCTTCCTTAAAGAACCTTATATCAACCAATTAGAGAAGGATCTTTAAGGAAGGAAAATGTGACTTACGCATAGCCTGGTAATTGTCATTTGGCACGTTTTAATTGTCACTTAACAAGGATTCAAGTTTCGTGAATATGCTCACCGAATAAATCGCCGACGGCATAAGAACTTATATGAACAATACAACAGCACAACTTTCTTCTAATTAGTGCCTTACTCCAGATTTTCTGTCAAAAAAACAAGAAATTTGGAGAGTGTTTTGAAATTGGAAACTTAAAGTGACCACCAAGGCACTTACACCCCTCAAGGGGGTACTGAAAAGAGTCCTGGCTTATTTTCCCGTTTACCGGGGTTAATTTCCATCCTGAAACTAATTAGAAGGAAACAATAAAAAAAGGGCCACTCTCTGACGAGAGTGGCCCTTTTTTTATTGTTTCCTTCTATAAACTACTAATGCTTTGCCACATTCAATCGGGCAACGGCGCGTTGCAAAGCAATTTCCGCTCTTCTACGGTTGAAATCTTCTGCATGATGAGCAGCCTGAGCAAGTCGCTTTTCAGCTCTATCTTTTGCTCTCATTGCCCTTTCAACATCAATTTCACTGCCAACTTCGGCACTCTCCACGAGAAAGGTGATCTTATTGTCTGAGACCTCACAGAATCCGCCGCTTATCATGAGGGATTCTCTTGTATTGCCGTTCTCATATGTAAGAGTACCAATTTTGATTGTCGACAGAAAAGGTGCATGGTTAGCAAGTACACCGAAGTCACCACCGTAGCCGGGAGCATTAACGATATCTACATCTTCGTTAACCTTCGCGCCACTAGGAGTAACGACTTCAAGTCTTATCTGTTGTCCCATCGAATTGTCCTCTTGAGCAAATTATTTAGTACCTTACAGATTGTTTTCTTGTTTTTTTGCAAGAAAGCAATCTGTCTCAAGGTACTTATACCCCCTTGAGGGGTATTGTACATAAACCCTTTTTTAGGGTTACCTTATGCTTTCGACTCTGCGTCTTTGGCTACCGCTTCTTCTATAGAACCAACCATATAAAACGAGTTCTCATTAAGGTCATCATGCTTTCCTTCGAGGATCTCTTTAAAACCTTGAACAGTGTCAGCAACCTTCACAAACTTACCAGGCATACCGGTAAAAACCTCAGCGACAGTAAATGGCTGAGAAAGATATCTCTGGATTTTACGGGCTCGAGAAACGAGCTGCTGATCTTCCTCAGAAAGCTCATCCATACCGAGAATAGCAATAATATCCTGCAGATCCTTATATTTCTGAAGAGATACCTGAACACCACGTGCAACTGCATAATGTTCTTCGCCGATAACATTCGGATCAAGAATCCTGGAAGTTGAATCGAGAGGATCAACCGCTGGATAGATACCAAGCTCAGAAATCTGACGGGAAAGAACAACTGTACCGTCAAGGTGAGCAAATGTTGTAGCAGGAGCAGGATCTGTCAAGTCATCAGCAGGTACATATACACATTGTACGGCTGTAATGGATCCTTTAGTCGTAGAGGTAATACGTTCCTGCAGCGCGCCAAGATCTGTGGCCAGTGTTGGCTGATAACCAACAGCTGAAGGAATACGACCAAGAAGGGCAGAAACTTCAGAACCAGCTTGAGTAAAACGGAAGATATTATCTATAAAGAGAAGTACATCCTGCCCCTCTTCATCACGGAAATACTCTGCCGCAGTCAAACCGGTCAGAGCAACACGTGCACGGGCACCTGGAGGCTCAGTCATCTGACCGTAAACCAGTGCAGCTTTAGGCAAAACGCCTGAGTCCTTCATCTCATGGTAAAGATCATTACCCTCACGAGTACGCTCACCAACACCACAGAATACAGAGATACCACCATGATGCTGGGCAATATTATTTACCATCTCCATCATAATAACGGTTTTTCCACAACCGGCACCACCAAACAGTCCCATCTTGCCGCCAAGTGGGAAGGGAACTAAAAGATCGATAACCTTAATTCCGGTGGCGAGAACACGAACTTCAGTGTCCAACTCGGTAAAGTCAGGTGCATCACGGTGAATCGGCAGCATAATATCAGATTCAATCGGTCCCAAACCATCAACAGGTCTACCAACAACGTTCATGATACGACCCAGAGATGGCGATCCTACTGGAATGGTAATAGGTTGACCAGAGTCCCTAACTTCCATGCCGCGAACGAGACCATCAGTCTGGTCCATGGCGATACATCGACAGGCGTTGTCTCCGAGATGCTGAGCAACTTCAACAACCAGATTATCCTCGACATCGTTGATACCGGGATTGGTTACGAAACAAGCATTCATGATAGCAGGCAGTTTGCCAGGCTCAAATTCAACGTCTACTACAGGTCCGATGACCTGGGTTATTTTTCCTATTTTTTGTTCACTCATTGGGCTTTACCCCTCCTCAAAAGTCTTAGATTATCAATATGATAAATTATTATTTCAGGGCTTCTGCACCGCCGACGATATCCATAAGCTCACTCGTTACCGCTGCCTGCCGTGCCTTGTTATAAACAACTGTCAGGTTCTTCACGATATCCTTACAAGCATTCGTGGCGTTATCCATAGCAGTCATTCGAGCTGCATGTTCGCCAGCTCCAACCTCAAGCATGGAATGATAAATCTGCACATTGAGGTACAGTGGCTGGAGGACATCCATGATTTCTTCACTCGAAGGCTCATAAATGTAGTCGCCGGAGCTTTTTTTCTCGGAGCCCTCTTCAGCTTCGACGGGTTGGACAGGCAGAAAAGGTACCACCGTAGGAATCTGTCGCGCAACCGATAAAAATTCACCAAATAATATCTCGACTTTATCAGTTGTACCGCCTTGGAATTGTTCCGCAAGATCGGTGGCAATTTCCCTGGCATTGAACATCTGAAAGTTAGCCATTGTTTCAGTATAGCTCTTCCTGACCTTTCCGGTTTTTTTCAGAAGCTGCAATCCCTTTTTGCCCACGCAAACAAAACTAACCTGCTTGCCTTCTGCTTCGTATTCGTCCATCTTTTTTAATGCAAGCTTGATGATATTTGCATTAAAAGATCCGCACAGTCCACGATCAGAGGTAACGACTACCATTTCCACCGCTTTTACTTCCCGGTTTTCCATTAATGGAAAGGCATTGGTATTGGCACCACCCGACAGATTGGACATGGCATCATTGAATTTAGCCGTATAAGGCCGGAAGGCCTCCATTTTCTCCTGGGCACCGCGCAGTTTTGCCGCGGCCACCATATTCATGGCTTTGGTGATCTGGGCAGTTTTCTTTACACCCGAGATCTTGGTTTTTACTTCTTTTAGTGTCGCCATATCTTGACCTTTGTGTGATTAGTGACTTAGAAACGATTTATTTGCGTTTTTTGCAGAAATCATTTCGTGTAGGAACTTATACCCCTCCAGTGGGTACTGAAAAGAGTCCCGCTCTTTTCTGCGGGGTTAATTAAGACCTTTAGTCGCCTTGAAAGTATCACCAAAGCTGGTCAGTACCTTGTTGAGTTTCTCTTTGATTGCATCGGTAAACTGCTCTTCTGCAACCAAGTCGGAAAAGATACTCGGCTCATTTGATTCAATGTAATTGTACAGTTCACTTTCGTAATCCGCCAAGGTGTCTATAGGAAGGGCGTCAAGAAAGCCATTGGAACCTGAGTAGAGAATGGTTACCTGTTTTTCCATAGGCAGAGGGGCATACTGTGGCTGCTTCAAGATTTCAACAAGTCTCTCACCACGAGTCAGTTTGGCCTGTGTTCCAGCATCCAGGTCAGAACCAAAAGCAGCAAAAGCTGCAAGCTCACGATACTGGGCCAGATCCAGTCTGAGGGTACCTGCAACCTGCTTCATCGCTTTGACTTGTGCGGAACCACCAACACGTGAGACAGAAAGACCGACGTTGATTGCAGGACGAACACCTGAGAAGAAGAGGTTAGGCTCAAGATAAACCTGACCATCGGTAATAGAAATAACGTTCGTTGGGATAAAAGCAGAAACGTCACCAGCCTGGGTTTCAATAATCGGCAGAGCAGTGAGAGATCCAGCACCTAGTTCATCGTTTACTTTTGATGAACGCTCAAGCAGACGAGAATGGTTAAAGAAGATGTCACCAGGATACGCTTCACGACCAGGTGGACGTCTGAGCAGCAGTGAAAGTTCGCGGTAGGCAACGGCCTGCTTGGAAAGATCATCGTAAATGATAAGAGCATGCATGCCATTATCGCGGTAGTATTCGCCCATCGAGCAACCGGCAAATGGTG
Organism: Desulforhopalus sp.; assembly: GCA_013139415.1. Classification (GTDB taxonomy): domain Bacteria; phylum Desulfobacterota; class Desulfobulbia; order Desulfobulbales; family Desulfocapsaceae; genus Desulforhopalus_A. Next base: position 6,388 of record WTAT01000074.1, on the reverse strand, counting down.
CGATATACTGCATTGGTGCAGGATCAGAGGCACAGGCAGAAACAACGGTGGTGTACTCCATAGCACCATGCTTTCTGAGAGCTTCAACAACCAAAGCTACAGTTGATTTCTTCTGACCAACTGCAACATAGATACAGTGAACGTCAGTATTTTTCTGAGCGATAATTGCATCAACACAGAGGGCAGTTTTACCAATTTGACGATCACCAATTATCAACTCACGCTGGCCTTTGCCAACCGGGGTCATGGCATCAACTGCTTTGGCACCGGTGTAGCATGGTTCATGAACACCCTTTCTGGCAATAACACCAGGAGCAAGTACTTCTATTTTAGAGCTAAGCTCTGCATTGATTGGTCCAAGCCCATCAATGGGTGCGCCGAGGCCGTCAACAACACGTCCGGCCATGGCTGGTCCTACTGGAACCTCAGCGATTTTCCCGGTTCGCTTAACAATATCACCTTCCTTGATATTGGACACGTTACCAAGTACAGCACAACCAACGTTGTCAGCTTCAAGGTTCAGGGCAAGGCCCATGATTCCTCCAGGAAATTCCAACAGCTCCATGGCCATACAATTCTGTACTCCATAGACACGGGCAATACCATCACCTACGGAGATTACGGTACCAGTCTCGTTCAGATCAACACTGGTCTCGTAGGCCCCAATCTGATCCTTTATAATCTGACTAATTTCTGCGGCTTTAATCTGCATCTATTCTCTCCCCTTAATGGAATCTTTTAAACCTGCAAGCTGGGTTTTTATACTGCCGTCCAAAACCAGATCACCAACCTGGGCAATGATGCCACCAATGATGGATTGATCGACACTGGTTGTGAGTTCAACTTTCTTGCCTGTTAACTTTTCTAAAATTGATTGAACATTTTCTTTTAACTCATCACTCAGCTCAATTGCTGAAATAACATTGCCATGACTGATGTTTTTAGCTTCATCAACCATGGTCTTATAGGCTACAGCAATTTCCGGCAATATTTCAGCACGTTGTTTTTGAACTAAAAGATTCAGGAAGTTGCCCATGATCGTATCAACCTTCATGGAACTTACTATCCCTTTCATCACATTTTCTTTGACATCCATTGGATAGAGAGGATTAGTCAGAGCGTCAACGACATCCGGGTGCGTAGAATACAAATTCGCTAATCCCTGGAGAGCCTCATTATACTCTTCATATTTTTCCTTTTCCTGACCTACGGTGAAAATTGCCTTGGCGTATCTTTTTGCGAGGATTGTCTGTTTCACTGTACGGCCCCCACTTTATCTAAATAAGTTTCAATGATCTTCACCTGGTCATCTTCAGTGAGATTCTTCACAATGAGTTCTTCTGCCATTACAGCTGCCTGGTCGGCTACTTCATTCTTGAGGGTCCGGCGAGCTTCGGTAACCTGATTTTGAACTGCCATCTCTGCAGAACGCATTAAATCAGCAGCTCCCTGCTCTGCCTTTTCAAGTATCTTGGTTTTTTCAACTTCAGCCTGAGCAATTGCCCGTTCGACAACCTTGTCTATTTCGGACTCTACCGTCGCAAGTTTCGCCTGAAATTCATTGTAGGAATTTTCCGCCTCAACACGATTTTGCTCAAGAGTCTCAATCTCGTCTTTAATTTTCTTGCGGCGAGAGGATAGACCCGAACCAATCGGTTTTGCACCAAATTTCACAAGAATGATCATCAAAGCGATAAAGTTGACCACCCGCCAACCGAGATCCTTCAACTTTTCAGCAGACAAACTGTTGAACGCGACATGTTTTTCTTCAGGCAAACTATCGGCCAACTCATTTCCAGCAGCTGCACCATGACCACCACCTGCAACCACGGCATGGTCAACAACCGGTGTATGTGGGGCAGCCTGCTCAGACGCAAAAACCGTTCCGAAGGAGAAGGCGAACCAAAGTGTTAATGCCAGCAAGCTGAACAGCCTTGCTATAGGTTTCACTCCATTCATCATCAAAGCCCCCTCCCCAGAATTTTACTGGCCATATCGGTTGCAAACCCTGTTAAGTCGGCTTGCAAACTGGTTCTGGCACTACCGATTTCAGCCTCAAGTTCGGCTAGTTTTGCATCTTTTGCCGCCTCAGCCTCTGCCTTGATAGCAGCCAGCTTCTCATCGCCTGCAGCTTGTGCTTCAGCCCGAGCCGAGTCCAGAGCAGCTTTCGCCTTACCGGAGGCCTGAGCCATCTTTGCATCAACCTCTTCCTGCCGGAGTTTTGCGTTTTTCTCGAACTTCGAGATCTCCTCTTGCATCCCCAGTAGTTTTCCAGATCTCTCCCTCAGAATCTTCCGTACAGGCTTATAGAGGACTCCGTTGAGAAGAAACATGAGTACAATCATGTTAACAATCTGAATAAACAAAGTGATATCTGTCGTAATCATGTAGTAGCTCCTGCTTAACTAAGATAACGAAAAAAAAATAAACATTCATTTACACAATGAATGATGACCGCAACAATGTATACCTACAAGATGATGGTCTAAAACTGCCAGGATCAAAATGAACGACCATTCACTACAGCAAAAAATTCTTACTGTAAATATGCTCCTATGTCAACTAATTTATGTATTCTGTCCTCCTTGAACTTGAAAGGCACACATACGCAAAAAACCAATACGGACAAACTGCACATAAGCCATAGTTTTATTTTAGGTCCAATGAGTTTTTCCTATTGCAACAGATCTTTGACCGCTTTTGGAACAGACTTTATTGCCTCACTGATTTTATCAATCATCGGCCCCCCGGCCTGCGCCATATCCGGTCGCCCACCACCTTTGCCACCGACAATTTTTGCAACTCTGTTGACGAGATCTCCTGCCTTTACCTTAGAGGTTAAATCACTGCTCACAATTGCCAGCAGAGCTGCTTTGCCATTTATAGTTCCACCCAGAACGGCGACCCCGCTTCCAAGGCTATCTCGCACCTTATCTCCGACCTCTCGAAGCGTCTTCGGACTATCGAGTGGTATCTCAGCGCCTATGACTTTTATACCGTCTACAATCACAGCATTGTCAAACACAGAGTCAAGATCCGAACTTGCTAGTTGTCTGGACAGTTCGGCAACCTGTTTTTCCATGGACTTAATATTTCTTACAAGGTTTTCAACTTTTCCAGTAATTTCTTCAGGATTACCTGCGTTCAGCAGTGTGCCTGTCAGGCGTTCTCGTCGAGACAATGCCTGTATCTCATCGAAGGCAGCTCGTCCCGCCAGGGCCTCAATTCGTCTCACTCCGGAAGCAATACCTCCTTCAGATTGAATTTTAAAGACACCGATTTCTCCTGCAGCCTGAACATGGGTCCCGCCACACAGTTCTTTACTAAAATCAGCCATGGATACTACACGAACGTTCTCTTCATATTTCTCGCCAAAGAGGGCGGTTGCCCCAGCTTTAACAGCATCTTCTTTTGCCAGGAGCTGTGTCACGATAGGGATATTATCCCAAATTTTTTCGTTTACCAGGTATTCGACAGCTTCGATTTCTCCGGGCGAAAGTGGAGAAAAATGGGTGAAATCAAAACGCAGTCGATCCGGGCCGACCAGGGAACCCGCCTGTTTTACATGATCTCCAAGAACCTTCCTCAGTGCCGCCTGCAACAGATGCGTTGCCGAATGATGTGCCGCAATCGCCCGACGCCTATCCCTTTCGACAAACAAGGTGACTTCGCTCCCTTCCGCCAGCTCCCCTTCCACGATGTCAATCGCATGCAGAATTATCTTTTCTCCCTCAACCGATGTGCCTGTCACTTTCGCTCTGCCACCGACCCATTTTATCTCTCCGCAATCTCCGATCTGTCCGCCAGACTCTGCGTAAAAGGGAGTTCTGCCGACATAGAGTCGCCCTCTCTCTCCTGAGTTGAGGAGTCCGACTCTCTCCCCTTCCAAGTTGAGCAAACCCTCGACTCTGGTGCTCACCGACGACTCATCATAGCCAATGAATTCTGCTTTTTTGCCTTCCGCTGCGAAACTTTTCACACCCTCGCCAAGAAGCTTTACCCCTTCACCTTTACGGGAATGCCTCGACTTTTGCCTCTGGTTCTCCATCTCGTCCATAAATCCGGCCTCGTCGAAGTTAAGACCTCTCTCCAAAGCAATATCTCTTACAATATCAAAGGGAAAACCAAAAGTATCATAGAGCTTAAAGATAAAACTACCTGAAATAACCTGGGATTTCCCTTTGATAAGCCGCGAAATTTCCTCATCAAGAAGAGCAAGACCGTTCTCCAGGGTCTCCCTGAATCGTTCCTCTTCATTGTTCACAACTTTAGCAAGCAGGGAAGTCGCATCACCTAAGTGTGGATAAGCATCTATCATTTCACTTACTACCGCAGTTGTAACTTCCTGCATAAATGATTTTTCCAGGCCCAGATACTTACCGTAACGAACGGCTCTGCGCATGATTCTTCTGAGTACGTAGCCGCGTCCCTCATTGGCGGGCAGCACACCATCTGCAACAAGAAAGGTGGTAGCCCTGGCATGATCGGCGATGACACGCATTGCCGTGTCATCCTGATTATTATCACCGTACGTTTTTCCCGATAGTTGCTCTAATGTTGACATAATCGGGAAAAATAGATCCGAGTCATAATTGTTGAATTTACCCTGTAGAACTGCAGCGACCCGCTCCAATCCCATGCCTGTATCAATACTCGGTTTTGGTAATGGGGTCAGAGTCCCGTCCTCGGAACGATTGAACTGCATGAACACCAGATTCCAAAGCTCCAGGAACCGATCACAGTCACACCCGAGAGCACAGTCAGGTCGACCACACCCGGCTGCCGCCCCCTGATCTATATGAATCTCGGAACATGGTCCACAGGGACCAGTGTCTCCCATAGCCCAGAAATTTTCCTCTTCGCCCATTCTGACAATTCGCCCTTTGGGCAGATCTTCAACCTTTTCCCAAAGTTCCTGCGCTTCGTCGTCATCATCAAAAATGGAAACCCAGAGATTTTCCGGATTCAGCCCTAATTCTACAGTGAGAAAATCCCAGGCGAAACGTATTGCATCTTCTTTGAAATAGTCACCAAAGGAAAAATTTCCTAACATTTCAAAGAAGGTATGGTGCCTGGCAGTATATCCAACATTTTCGAGATCATTGTGTTTTCCGCCCGCCCGGACACAACGCTGGCTGGTAACGGCCTTAATATAATCCTTTTTTTCCTCACCCATGAATACAGTCTTGAACTGTACCATTCCCGAGTTAACAAAGAGCAGGGTGGGGTCATCTTTGGGTACAAGAGAAGAACTATCAACAACAGTGTGGCCCTGATTTTTGAAGTAGTTCAAAAATCTGCTTCGAATTTCGTTTCCTTTCATAACTTTCCGGTGGCACGTATAAAATTGGATATTTAGTGCCTTACAGATTATTTTCGTTCACTCTTTTTAGTACCCCCTTGAGGGGTATAAAAAACAAGAAAAATAATCTGCATAAGGCACTTATGCCCCTCAGGGGGGCACTGAACTGAGTACCCCCTTGTGGGGTGTTAGTACCCCTGAAGGGAGGCGGACTTAAAAGAGGCCCGACGACCTATTTCCCATTTACAGGGTTTGCTCTTCACATAACTTGAATGCGACTGGTTTACTTGTCTTTATTCAGCTATTCATCTCGAGCAATAATGATGGGGAGAATTTTTTTAAACTCAGGGCTGCCTGCCTTACCGAGCAATTCATAAATCAACATTTCCGATGAACCTAAAGAGACTCCCATGCACTGTAGCCTCAGAAGGCCGATCTGGTGATCATCCATATTTCTAGACGACACCCCATCAGAGACAACCCAGACGTCCAAACCCTTCGCCAGAAGCCCCATGGCAGTCTGGTATATGCAGATGTGTGTCTCAACCCCGACAAGTATAATGGTGCCTACCTCTTTCGGCAGTCCATCAAGACGCGACTCGGTTTCCCCGTTCGCAACCGCGTTGAATTCCGATTTGTCAATGTGAGGAATATCACCAAGTAGAGATTCAACGGTAGAAACGTAAGGCCCCAACCCTTTTTTATATTGTGTGTTGGAGATTATTGGTATTCCAAAGATCTTGGCACAGCGAATCATAAATTCGACAGTTGCCGTGACCTTCTCCGCACCTTCAATCTTTGACATGAGACTCTGCTGCACATCTATGATCTGCAGACAGACATTTCCCGGAGTCAGAAGTCTCTTTTTCATAGTTCACCCTCCATCAGAAACTCACCTGTTTAGTATCTTACTCTTGAAAGCCTGTCATTCAGTTCAATACCCACTCGAGGGGTGCTCTTTTTAGTACCCCCTTGAGGGGTGCTCTTTTCAGTGCCCGCTCGGAGTCTGTCGCTTACCTGACGGGTACTCTTTTTAGTGCCCCCTTGAGGGGTATAAAAAACAAGAAAACCGAGAGTATTGCTAAA
>WTAT01000016.1 GCA_013139415.1 Desulforhopalus sp. | reverse complement strand
CAAAGATTGTGTAGGGGAGGCAGAAGGTGAGGTGGATAAGCACCACCCCGGTGAAGGTTTCGGCCAGCCCCAGCCGGATGAACCAGAGGTGCAGCCCCATGGCAACCGACAGAGGAGGGACAATTATCGGGAGGATGAGCAATAAGGAGATCAGTTTCTTACCGGCGAAATCATAAAGGCCCAGAGCCCTTCCGGCCGGGATGCCGAGGATGAGTGACACCATGGTGGTCACCAGTGCCAGGGAAAAACTGGCGATAAAACCGGAGGCGATCTGATCGCCTGCGGTGCCGAAGACATAGCTCCATGCGCGTGGTCCGAAGGATTGTGGCAGGAGGTCCGGATAAAACCAGCGCTCACTCATTGACCAGAGCACGAGGGGTAAAAAGGGGAGGAGCACCGTAAGCACTATAAAAAAGAACAGTGTCCGCCTCTGCAATTTCATATTGTCAGACCTCTCTTGCGGCCTAAATGGAGCAATATTTGAGAGAGGATGATAGAAAAAATAACGATTGCGGCAATAATCAGGCCTATGGCAATACCTTCAGGCCGGGACAGTAAATCGATATCGCTGTAATTTTTGTAGGCCCAGACCGGGAGTGCCAGAGGGTAGGTGCGACCAAGAAGATAGGGAACTTCAAAGGCGCCGAAAGTGAAGGCAAAGACGATAAGACAGGCGGCACCGAGACTTGGGGCGATGATCGGCAGGGTGATAGAGGTAAAGCGCTGGAACCTCGAAGCGTTCAAGGTCGAGCCTACCTCTATCAGTTCCGTCCCCATGTTCTTAAGCACCGAGAGCAGCATGAAGGTAATAAACGGGACTTCTTTCCAAATATAGACGGTAAGAATTCCAATTCCCCAACCGTCGTTAACGAGCAGTGGAAAAGCAGAAGGGCCGGGGATGATCGAGAGGCTGGACAAGAGCCTTGAAAACAGCCCGGTTGGAGCTAGCAGCAAGATCACAGAAATAGCGATAACCAGATGCGGTACCGTGAGTGGGACCTGCAAAATGAAATTGACGGCCCTGCTGTCAGCCGCCCACCGCATGAGGGTGAGGGCGAGTACAACACTAATCGCAGCGGCGACCAGGGTGGAGGTTATGGAAATATAAAGGGTGAGAATCAAGCTTGTTCCAAAATCGGGGTCCTGGAGGACATTGATGAAATGTTGCAGGTTTATGACAGTAAAACCTTGGGAGGGTAAATGGCCGAGGGCCTGCAGCAGGCCAAGTACTAAACCACCACCAAAAAGAAGGAGGATGATGCAGAGAGCTGGGCCAAGGAGGGTAAGTAAACGACCTGACGATGTTTTCCGCCCCGTGCCGGCAACTGTCACGGCGGAATGTTTTGAACCTGATGTCATCTGCTTTTTAAGACATGCTTAACCCAGCCTTTTTCCAGTTGGACAAGTATCTTGCTTGGGGGTTCCGGCAGTTGATGGGCCTGCAGCTCATTGTCAGCCAGTGTTGCTATACCCCGGGGCAATATCTCGAATTTTTTCTGCCACAGTGAGGGCAACTTGGAAGGTTGGATCGCTGGAAAATCACCCCAGACCTCTGGAGTAGCTTTTTTAAGCTGAGCTTCCGGAGAGAGAAGGAAATTGGCCACGACCATAGCAGCTGCTTTATCTTTTGCATTGTAAGGGATGGCCACAAAATGCGTATTGGTAATGGTGCCTTCGTCAAAGACAAAAGTCCGTACTGTCTTTTGGAAGAGACCGTCCAGGATGTTACGCGATGCCTCTCCCTGATGGTAGGAAAATGCAAAATCAATTTCTCCATCGGCAAAAAGGGTGTTCATTCTGGCCGGGGACTCTGGGTAGGTTTCTCCATTTCGCCACAGAGAACTCTTCAGATCATTCAAGATGGTGTAAGTTGCATTGGCCGCCTTAGTAAAATCAAGTTCCGAGTAGTCTTCTTGCCATCTGTCGACCGATCCGGCGGCGTAATAAAAGATATGACGGACAAACGCCGACCCGGTGAAATCAGGAGGGGCGGGATAGGTGAAGCGACCCGGGTGGGCTTTGATCCAGGCGATGAGAGCAGGTAGCGATCTGGGCGGCTGCGGAGTTCTTAGCGAATTATAGATCATGACCATCTGTGCATTGCCCCAGGGGGATTCCATACCCTCGACGGGAGTGCCGAAATCATTTTTAACAGTCAGGTTCGACCAATCGACATATTGCTGATTCGGCAGTTTATCGGCGAAAGGGCCGTACAGGAGGTCTTGCTGTTTACATGTGCGGAAATTTTCACCGTTGATCCACATTAAGTCGACACTTCCATTACTGTCTTTGCCTGCCTGTTTTTCAACGACCAGTTTGCTTACCACTTCGGCGATATCTTTCACCGGGACCTGCCGTAGCTTAATGTCGTATTGTTTTTTGAGTTCTGCTGCCAGGTATCCATTGACGTATCTGTTTACCGCCGGAGAACCTCCCCACATATACCAATCGACAGTCTGACCCCGGGCAGCTTTTACCGCCTCCTGCCAGGATACTATCTCTTTATCCGCTTCTGCCCTGCCAAGGCCAGGTATTGCGAAAAATATCAAAATCAAGAATGTGTATTGGAAAACCTCTCTCACTTTTGTTTTCATACCGCCCCCTGTTGTGTGCTCTTGGAAAATCATATGTTCGGATCTGGACCGAGCTCACTTGCCCTTTACTACTACTACTACTACTACTACTACTACTACTACTACTACTACTATAATTAATTTGCGGTTGAAGTAATTGGCAGGATGGTCACACAGTTACGACCGTTATCTTTTGACAGAAAGAGAGCGCTATCAACGGTATTAATGAACTCCTGCTGAGTTACGTTGTCACTCGGAGATAAATGGACACCTCCACAGCTGATGGTTATTTTGACCGGATTTTTCTTGATAATCGTTGTCACTGAAGCGGCGCAGCGCCTCAATCTTTCCGCAAAAACTTTCAGGCCGGTCTCACTAGTTTGAGGCAGTATCACTGCAAACTCCTCACCACCGTATCTGGCGATTATGTCACATGGTCGTACTGCCTTGTTGATGGCCTGTGCCAGCTCGATCAGGACCTGATCGCCTCCCGGATGGCCAAAGGTATCATTGACTCTTTTGAAAAAATCGATGTCAAACAGGATCAAACAAAGCGAGTCGTTGTATCGTTTGGCACGGGCCATTTCTTTTCCCAGAATTTCCTGGAAATAACGATGATTGTACAGGTTGGTTAAGCCATCCCGAAAAGCCAGCTCCTCGAGTCGGCTGTTGGCTTTTCGCAGTTCGTTGGCAAATCGTTCCGATTTTTCTTTAGATTCCTTGAGTTCCAGCACCAGTTGTTCATAGGAGATGTTTAACTTTCCCAGCTCGTCATTGGCTTCCTGTAACATCTGCGAATAAGGCTTCATCTGTCCCGGATCGATTTCAAAAATATTCAGGATATCGAGACTCTTCTCGGCGACATCGTCAAGTAAACTTCTGGTTTGATCGGCTGTGATGTCAAAAAAATCCGCCATTTTGGTTTGCAGTTCCTGGAGGTTATGCGCATTTTCTGTTCCGCTATAAATTATTCCCAGCAGATTTGCCATGTTGAGCACGGAGCATGTCCTTTGATGTTCTTCGGGTGCGAGATCCGGTTCGTGGTGATAAAGTATTGGTCCCACAATAGATTGGGGGATGCCCCAGCTTTGAAGAAGTGTGTGGCCGAGCTGTTGGTGGTCAAACTGATACATCTTTTGTTCTGACCTGATCAGGTCGGTTCCACCGTTTACGAGGCATTGCTCTAATATGGCGGTATATTCCGAACCTTTACTCAAGTACATTATCAAAATCCCGATGTCCTGAAGGAGGGCGGTCACGAAAATATCTTCATTTTTTTCGGGCAGTAACCCCATAACCAGTTCCGCTGCCACCCCAACGGTAACGGAACGGCGCCAGAAATAATCAAAATCAAAAGAGGATTCCTCCCCTTCATGCAGGTCACTGGCGATGACAAAGGAGAGAGCAATGTTTTTAATCACATTGGTGCCGAGGATGGACAGTGCTCTGTTGACATTGCCTACCTCATAGGGCAACGAATAAAACGCCGAATTGGCAATACGCAGCAGTTTACTTGTTAGTGCTGGGTCTGCAGTAATTATTTTTTCAAGATCGTCTAAGGAACTCTCCTCATTCTGGATCGTATTGAGGATCTGCGCGGCGATTGCAGGCGGCGAAGGCAGGTTGATTTGATCGCCAATCAGCAGCTCAATCTCATTACTTGACATGTCTGTTACCATCTTTTCACCTGTCTTTGGGGAGTGTCGAATGTTTTATCATATCTTGGTCGACGAAATATGCAAATAATTTCAATCCGTTCAGCGGATTTAAGGGTATGGGACACATGGTGCGACCTGTGACGGTCGTATAGGCATGGTTTTATGCCTTAGTGCCTTACCCCTCAAGGGGGTATTGAAAAGAACACCCCTCAGGGGGGTACTG
>WTAT01000450.1 GCA_013139415.1 Desulforhopalus sp. | reverse complement strand
TGCACCAAGGTTCAAAAAATCTCCTTGAGGTGTATCGCTCGAGGACACTCTGCCCCCAATGTTCACCGAACTTTCAAGGGTGTAGCCACTTACAACTGAAGCAACTTCCACAAAAAGAGGCATATCTGCATATCGAATTTTCACTATATTTAGAAGCGTCTGCTCTTCCCAGGAATTGGCAATTGCCGTGTTGTAATTAAATCGGTCACGAGGAAGACTTCTGGGCCCAATCTGTGTACAGGAAGCCATCATTGCTAGAGCAAAACAAACAAAAAGAAACCTCAAAACCATGATATTCTCCAAGTGCCTTATTCTAACCCCAGTAAATGGGAACTAAATCGGGACACTTTTTAGTACCCCCTTGAGGGGTGTTCTTTATATTACCCCATCGAGGGGTACTCTTGAGCAGATTTAATTACCAACCCAAAGAATCCAGGGAGTTCCTATAAACAGAAAAACCAGCATACAGAAAATTGTCGTCATTAGCCCCAGACGATATAGTTCACCCTGTGTCAAGTAATCACTGGCAACGAAGATAACGTTCTGGCTACCGTCCTGTGGCGTCAGGGTTGAAAAATAACTGCTGGCAAACAGCAATGCAAAACCCATCAGGTGTATAGGAACACCAGCCTTGATCCCGACATTGAGAAACACCCCGAGCAGTGCAAGTACCTGCGCCGATTGGCTGACAAACATGTAATGCATCACAACATAGAGAAAAAGTAGGACAACATAGGCAATCGGCCAGGAAACATTACCAAGCATTGAAGCCAGCTCTTCACCGACATAGCCCATGAACCCCATCTCGTTGAGCTGGCCACTCAGCACAAAAAGCAACGCCAACCAGAGAAACGTCGAGAGCGTACTGCCTTGTAAGTAGATATCGTCAAGCGTCAGAACTCCTGTTGTCAGCAGGGTGCCAAGACCGGCTATCGCAACTGCTGCAAGGTTCAACTTGAGGGGGCCGGCAAAAACCCACGCCAGGATCGTGAGGATAAAGACCCTGCTGTTATCCATTCGTTTCGAGACAAGGATCCCATTTCGCGGAGCGCATCACGCGCAGCTTGTGGCGCATCTGGTGTATTAGTTCCTTCCGGTGGAAAAGCTCGAAAGAGCATGAGCGGCAAGAGTCCAATCGCCGCCAGCGAAACACCGATTGGATTAGCGGAGGTGGCAGTCAACCAAAGTGCCGATGAGACACTAAGACTAGCCATACCACAAAACATGAGGTAGCCGCCAAGGCGGCGATTGCTTTCATCACCTGGTACCGAGCCGCTGCTCTGGGCAAGCGACAAGATAATCGGGTAAAGCACGCCACCGTTCTCGTTATCGATCAAACGCTTCCACCTGAACGTATATTCACCACTCACAGTAGCATAGCGTCCTGTCCCACCAAGGAACCTGCCTTCAATCAGCTCGCCGGGAACCTTTCCAGCGCCATGCAATTCACTAAACACTTTGTCACCGCGATCATCAGTCCACACACACCGTCCCTGCATGCCATTTCGATTGTCGGAAAAGCTAATTACGTCAGCCTAAAATCCCCTTCTCAGCCGCTGTTTTCCCTTGAGCAGCAGGGAACCGGTTAATCTGAAAATCATCGCTTGATGCCCCGACTCAAGCTTCATCGTCTGGCGGTTCCCCGTCGCGGACCAAGTGCCGGTGCAAGTTCGCACTTCCCCAGGCGCTAAGGCAATCGGCTGCGTGGTTGTCTGGCGATCACAGGCCATGACGAGCAGAGCCACAATAAGCGCCAGGGCGCTCAGGGATTGGCCAAAAGATAAGCAGCGTAGACAGTTCATATTCATATCTCCTGATCCTGGGGTTCCACAAAGCGAGATCCTGATACCACTAAGGTTGATATAGCTACTACAGTCGGATGGGCATCTCTGCCAGCGATTCATGCCTCAACGAAACGCAGTGTTTTTTGAGAAGAGGACATCATTATCGAAATCCAATATTGTTAACTTACACTCCCATGTAGTATTTAGCAATTTTTTACCTATTACCATCCGCGGTATCATATCCAGCCTATTCAGGGTAAGTTCCAGAACATTTTGGTTCGACAAGCAGCATACGAGCTGACGAGGAGGGTCTTGATGCCCTATTCCGCTTTCGCTGGCCTACAGAGATTCAGATCCCCTCACTTTGGTCACAAAGGTCATTGTTAACAAGTAACCTTATACCTTTCCAGCATTGCGCGAAGCACCGAGAAAACCTCAGGTATTTTCTGTAATCTGGAGAGTGCATTGAAATTAGGAACTTAAAGTGACCACCAAGGCACTTATACCCCTCGAGGGGGTACTAAAAAGAGTACCGTCGAGCGGCATTGAAAAAAATCCCGGCTTATTTTCCCGTTTACCGGGGTTAGTCACTCTCTTCGGTGTCCTCCCTCTTTCCCTTGAGGCACTCGAGGCCTTTGACCCGAGCATCCAGGTTGGCAAAGGTTTTTGCATCTATCATTAATTTTGCCGTGAAATCTTTGAGGCATTCTTCGCACATACCCACCACGTCATGCTCCATAAGATTCTTAAAATTCCTGGCACACTCGAAGCAGAGGGCATCCTGATTCTCGCTGAATATAATGGTATCGGCGCTTCCTTCTCCCACATGTCTGCAAACAAGCCAGACGGAAACCTCCCCGTGTTTTTGGCATGTTTCTTTTTCGCTCATGACACTCCTTGCTTTACTGATCACTTCATCGTTGTCGGCCCTGTAAAAAACCGTGCAATTTTTCTGTTTTACCACCGAAATGTCGATGAACCATACCCGACTTGCGGCCCATGCTTACTTTGTCGTTTTTTTGCTTCTGCCTTAGTAAAGTGCCCCAAACAGTTCAAGATGAGTCAGATAGAGGCGCAGATCGAACTCCAGCTGGTGATAGGCAGGTTCCATGTGTAGACAGAGGCTGTAAAAAGCTTTATTGTGTTGCTTTTCTTTGAGATGTGCCAGTTCGTGAACAAGGATCATCCGTAGGTATTCTATAGGTGCATTCTTGAAAACGACGCCTATACGGATCTCATTTTTCGCCTTGAGCTTATTCCCCTGCACCCGGGAAACAAAGCTGTGTACACCAAGGGCTTGATGCACCACGTTGATCTTGCCGTCAAAGACCACTTTGCTCAAGGACTGGGCTTTGCGAAGGAACTGCTTCTTGATCTCATTGGTGAAATTGTAGAGCGCCTTATCGGTCTTGATTTCATGCGTGACCGGATATCTTTTAAGAAGCATCCGACCCAACTGCTGTTCAGTGATAAGTCGCCTAACCTGCACGGTAATCTGTTCCGAATAATCTGTAAGATATCTTAAATCCTGCATTAATTTTGCTCTTTTTCTTAAGTAGTCTACAACGTATGCGGATCGTAAACGTACCCTATATTGGTACTTTACTCGGGGCGACATAAAAAAAGTGTTAAAGCAGCGACAATGAACTGCAACTTTTACAGAAAAGCAGTATTTTATTTTTTAGCCAGCCGTCACTCTATGCTATAAACAGAAAGTAAGGGAATAGATTTATTAAAAACATCAATATATCTCTTTTAATACATTTGTACAGGAGTTCCCTGAATCCCAGGATGCCTATTGAGCATCACCAGGATTGTCTGGTAATAGATCAACCATAGTACGGAGGATACAGAGAAATGGATATTCACGCCTGGATCGCCATCGCCACGCTGGTCGTGGCAATGGTACTCTTCATCAGCAAGCTGATTCCCCTCGAGGCCACCGCACTCTCGATTCCCGTCGTGCTCGCGGTCACCGGAACTGTCAGTCCTGCCGAGGCGGCACTCCGCGGGTTCGGCAACAACGCAGTAATCGCCCTGGGAGCAATCTTTGTGCTCTCAGCCGGCCTTAAAGAAAGTGGTGTCGCCACGCTGATGGGGCGCATGCTTGAGCGGTTCGGCGGCAAGAAGGAGGGGAGCCTGGTTCTGCTGATCATGGTCACCACCTGCGTTCTATCGGCGATCATGTCAAACGCCGCCACCGTTGCGGTCCTCCTGCCGGCGGTTCTGGTGCTCTCACGCAGGGCGAAGATTTCCCCCTCTCGATTGATGATGCCCCTGGGGTATTCGGCGATTCTCGGCGGCACCCTCACCCTGATCTCAACGACTCCGAACCTCATCCTCGGCAGTGAGCTCGAGCGACTCAGCGGGGGAGAACGGACGCTCGGGATGTTCGAGTTCGCCATCATAGGGATTCCTATCTCAGTCGTCGGCATCGCCTACATGGCACTGATCGGGACCAGGTTGCTCAGTGGGCTTGGGGCGGACAAGGCGCCGAATAGGGAAAGCTTCCGGGACCGGACATTGAAGAGGTACCATAGCGAGAATAAACTTTTCAGGCTTACCATTCCCTCGGGCTCCGAGCTTGCCGAAAGCACCATTGCACAGACGAGCCTCGGAAAGCAGTACCGGCTCGAGGTGGTCCAAATCGGTCGCAAAAAAGGCTTCCTGGATCAATTCCTGAATGCCCGTCCAGATCTGACGATCAAGGCAGGTGACGTGCTTTTCGTCGTGGGGAGGAATGAGGACGCCCAAAAACTTGCCGAAGAGTATTCGATTCCCATCGAGATCGCCACAGAGGATGAGAGCGAGCAGCTAATGGGACGTGGTATAAACATGGCTGAGGTCTCCCTCTCGCCCCACTCCGAATTCCTTGATCGAACACTGATTGACCTCAGCTTTCGTGGCATATTTGGTCTCTCAGTCCTCGCCATCTGGAGACACGGCGATCTTATCGAAAAAGATGTAGCAACGATCCCCCTGGAGCTAGGCGATGCCCTGCTCGTGTACGGACCAATCCGAAACATCCGAAAGATCGAGAAAAGCGATGATCTGGTTCTTCTGGATCGGCAACGATCCGAGGAGGATGTCCGGCGCGCACCGATCGCACTGCTGCTTCTGGCGATGGCCCTCTTACCGCCGGTTCTCGGATGGCTCCCCCTCGCGGTCAGTGCGCTCGCCAGTGCGCTCCTGATGGTGGCGACCGGCTGCGTCTCGCTTCGAGGTGCTCAAAAAGCCGTCGATCTGCGCATCCTTTTTCTGATTATAGGTACGGTTCCCCTCGGTGACGCACTCTTCCAGACCGGTGTGGCGGGCAAATTGGCGGCGACCTTGTTCCCGGCGGGGATGAGCATGGGGCAGTTCTACGTGTTCGGCGTGCTGTTTGCCATCTCTGCGCTGCTCAGTACTACGTCAAACAACGCCGCAGCAGCGGTTATCCTGGCGCCGGTTGCTTACGCAGCAGCGGAATCTAGTGGTGTCGATGTTGGTAAGGCGTTTCTCGCTGTGGCCTACGGCGCCAGCTGCGCCTTTATCCTCCCGTTCGCCCATCAGTGCAACCTAATGATTATGGGATCAGGTGGCTACCGGACAAAGGACTTCGTCAAGGTGGGGACAGGCCTGTCAATCCTCATGGCAGCGACGGCGATCGTTCTTCTCGCGCTGTAAAATTCCCTCGAAGGTGTAGATTGCAGAGCCAATTTTCTTTCCGGCCTTAGATCTGGCAATCTTAAGCGGGTATTCTCAAAACTGAATTGGGGGAAATATTATTTCAAAACATCGAAAGCTTTCCTGTCTTGTTGTATCTTTTTATATTGTTCTGATTTATACAGCTCAGGGTATTGTTTTTTCATGCAATTTGGGCAGATTCCATGGCTAAATGTCGCATCGGA
>WTAT01000203.1 GCA_013139415.1 Desulforhopalus sp. | reverse complement strand
GCTATACGGAATCAGGTACTCTTTGATGTATCCCTAACACTTGCCAAAGGACAAACCGTTGCTCTCGTCGGGGAGTCAGGTTCCGGCAAATCGATAACTGCCCTTTCCATCCTACGCCTCCTCGAAGACAGCTGCAATATCTCCCAGCAAGGCGAGATTCGCTTTCAAGACCAGAATGTTTTCGCCCTCTCTCCTGAGGAAATCAGAAGAATCCGCGGGAATAAAATCGCCATGATTTTCCAGGAACCGATGACCTCGCTCAATCCTGTCTACACCATCGGTGACCAGCTACAGGAACCCCTCAAGCTCCATCGAAACATGAGGAAAAAAGAAGCAGAACAGGAAGCTATCCAACTCCTTACCCGGTGCGGAATCGACGACCCTGCTGATCGTTTGCGTTCATATCCCCACCAACTTTCAGGTGGTCAGCGCCAGAGGGTAATCATCGCCATGGCTCTTGCCTGTAAACCCTCATTGCTGATAGCCGATGAACCGACCACCGCTCTTGATGTAACCATCCAGGCCCAAATACTCGAACTCATCAGGGATATACAGAAAGAATACGGAATGGGTTTGCTCCTCATCACCCACGATCTGGAGATGGTACGAAAACATGCGTCCAGGATTTACATCATGAAGGATGGCCGAATCGTTGAAAGCGGCACGACGGAAAAGATATTCACCAATCCATCCCACGAATATACCCGCTGCCTGATGTCAGCTATCCCCAAAACCATAAAAGAGTCCACGGCTCCAGGCCCACTGCTCCTCAGGACAGAGGACCTCAGTTGCCAATTTGTAACCTACGGCGACTGGGTACATCCTTTCAAACGGAAAAAAAAGGTTATCAATGCCGTTGACAAGGTCACGTTAAACCTGCACAAAGGGACTACCTGCGGAATTGTCGGTGAATCCGGATCAGGAAAAACCACCCTCGGCATGGCCATTTTAAAACTGGTGCACAGCAGCGGCCAGATTCTCTTTGAAGGACAAAACATTCAGTCCTGGACCAACCGCCGCCTGCGTCCTTTGCGAAGTGATATCCAGGTTATTTTTCAAGATCCGTTTTCGTCACTTTCACCCAGACTCACTGTTCATGAAATTATTGAAGAGGGGTTGAAAGTCCATAGCCCAGACACTACAAAGGTTCAAAGATATGAACGTGTGCTGGACACTCTGCTTGAGGTGGGGCTTGAAGAGGAGATGGCCTTTCGCTTTCCCCATGAATTTTCCGGGGGCCAGCGCCAGCGGATCGCCATTGCCAGGGCAATTGTTTTAAAACCAAAATTTCTTATTCTCGACGAACCAACTTCCGCCCTTGATGTGACCATCCAGGGACAGATTATCGAACTGCTCCTGGATTTACAGAGAAAATACCAGATGACCTATATGTTTATATCCCATGATCTCCGTGTGGTCCGGGCGCTCGCCGATTATGTTGCTGTCATGCAGCATGGTAAAATAGTTGAAGCGGGACCTGCGCAGGAGATCTTTACTGCTCCTGTGCAGGCGTATACCAGATCCCTCTTCGCGGCCGCTCTGGGGTGATACTGGTAATTGAGATACCGTTACTTATTCTGCAGTAACGGGCTCCTTAGGGTGACGGCATTTATCACCGGCAATGTCATCTTTAAAAAGTGAATATCCGCGCTCCATAGCACAGAAATCCCCGCACATAGTGCAGGTGGCTTCGTTAT
Organism: Desulforhopalus sp.; assembly: GCA_013139415.1. GTDB lineage: Bacteria > Desulfobacterota > Desulfobulbia > Desulfobulbales > Desulfocapsaceae > Desulforhopalus_A. The sequence goes on along the minus strand of WTAT01000203.1, from coordinate 3,369 downwards.
CTGGTTTTCTGCTGTCGCGCACCTCGCGCATCTTCTCAGGAAACATGGACAGCTTGAAATATTCTTCAAAATCACTGTCTCGTCTGGCAAGAGCCACCCGCTTTTCCAGGTCTCTCCTTTCCGGATATTTGGCAATATCACCTATCCGTGCGGCAAGTCTCGTTGCTCTGACTCCTTCCCGGACGTCGTCTTCATTGGGGAGCGCCAAATGCTCAGCCGGAGTGATATAACAAATTAGATCCGCCCCGTGCCAGGCCGACTGGGCTGCCCCAATGGCGGATGTAATGTGGTCGTAGCCCGCTCCGGAATCGGCTGGAAGCGGTCCCAAAACATAGTAAGGTGCTTCACCACTCATTCGTTTTTCCAGCATGATGTTGCCGGCGATTTCATCAAGGGGTACATGACCAGGCCCCTCAACCATCATCTGACAACCCATTTCCCGACCGAGTTCAGCCAACTCGCAGTTAATGATCATCTCAGCCATCTGCGCCCTGTCATGGCTGTCATGGATGGCACCGGCTCGAATACCATTGCCTAGAGAGAGTACCGCATCGTATTTCTTCATCAAGGCACAGACCCGATCAAATTGCTCGTACAACGGATTTTCTGCCTTGTGGTATTCCATCCATGAGACCATAAAGGTCCCACCTTTTGACACCAGCCCACCATAGCGAAAGCCCTGCTTGCGCAACCTCTCAACGGAAAACTGATTGATGCCGCAGTGGATGGCCATAAAAGACAGGCCGTCGGCCAGTTGTCGCTCAATGAGTTCGAACAGATACTCCGGATCAAGTTTGTTGGGGTTTTTATACTTTTTGCTCGCCTCAGCAAATGCCTGATAAAGAGGTACATTACCCACCGGCAAGCTACAACCCTCAAGCACTGAGCGACGAATAGCATCAAGATCGCCACCGGTCGACAGCTCCATCAGGGTATCGGCCTGTTCCTGCTCGGCAATTTTTGCCTTACGTAACTCCAGACCGACATCGGAGATATCCGAAGATGTACCGATGGAAGCATTGACCTTGGTCCGCAGGCCTTTGCCGATCCCGCATATCTTCTGATTGGGTCTATTCGGGTTACAGGGAATTACAATATGGCCCGCCGCCACACCAGTTCTAATTGTCTCCGCTGCAATTTTTTCGTCCATTGCAACCTGTGCCATTTGGCTGGTAATGACCCCTTCCCTTGCCAATTCAAGTTGTGTTTTCATCTCGCTGTTTCTCCAATTTCATTACTCCTGTCATGCGGGCAAAAAAAAAGTCCGTGCTACGGTTGATACCGTTGCACGGACTTATTATGGACAAGAAAGTCTTTTTCTCCCAGGCAGGTCTTCTGACTTGCGGATCGCTCTCTGACTGCACCTTCCCGCCCGTAAAACCAAGCAGTGGCTAAAAACAGTCGTCGTCCCCGCTTACAGCGCTGGCCCAACGTTACGGATGTTCACCGTATTCCCTTTTCACCCCCGGTGATTTTAAAAAAACCGAAGGCACCTGGTAGATATTTTTGAACTGCGGAGACAACCATACTGAAGAATAGTAAAAAAGTAAATTATAGAATAATTTTTATGAAATAGCCTGATGACGGCAGGTTCAAGATGATATATGTTCTTGACCACACTCAATTTCCTTTAACCTAAATCTTGCATACGCAAAATCCGAAAAATAACTTATCATTGCCAAACAATGTATTGCATTCAAAATATCCATTTTGCAAACTCACATTTTCATGAATAATATTTTTCGCATATTTGCTACCCTTCGGGATTGGCAATTCTACCGAATCTGCTTTGTTACCGAAGCTTTGAAGTATATTAATACGCCTGCAGCTCCGGTGCCTCGCATCTCCGGTAAACTTGCCAATTGCAAGATTTAGGTGATACTCACTTCCAGCGGTGGCTTGGCATAGTCCTCAAGGAAAATCTTACCGGGGTTGAGGATATTATTCGGGTCTAAAGCCGCCTTAATCCGTTGCATATAAGAAATTGTGGCGATATCCAGCTCCATATTCATATATTTAGCTTTGGAGGTGCCGATGCCGTGTTCTCCGGAAATGGAGCCACGCAACTTGATGGCAGCCCCGAAAACTTCATCCATCACTTTCTCGATTTTTACCGGCATCCCCTCTTCTTTTAAATCCACCATTACATTGACGTGTATATTTCCATCTCCGGCATGCCCGAAATTGACAATGGGTACGCCATAAGCCGTTGAAATTTTCTCAAGAGCGCGAATCATATCCGGCACTTTAGAACGGGGCACAACGATATCTTCATTAAATTTATCGGGATTAACCTTTCGCAGACTTGGGCTGACAATGCGGCGCACCTGCCAAATCTCTTCCGACTCTGCCTCGGTTTCAGCAATTTTGGTATCAAGGATGCCATAAGGCTTGATAATGACAAGAATCTGTTCCACCTGCTGATCCAACACCTGAGCATCGCCATCCACTTCAATAATCAGGATTGCCCGACAGGTTTCCGGCAGGGGGATGCTGCTTACACCACGAATACAATTGATGGTGGCCGCATCCATGAATTCCAGGGTGGTAGGAATAATCTTTGCGCCAACAATAGCCGAAACCGATTTCGCCGCCCCATCAATGGTCTCAAACTGGACCAACATGGTCTTTTTCGCCGCCGGTTTAGGCAGCAGTTTCAAAATAATCCTCGTGGCAATACCAAGTGTCCCCTCCGAGCCGACAAAAAGTTTGGTCAGATCGTAGCCAACTACATTTTTCAGGGTCCTGCCGCCAGTCCGGATGATATCGCCGGTGGGGGTGACCACTTCAAGCCCCAGAATATAGTCTTTGGTCACACCGTATTTCACACAACGCGGACCACCGGCACATTCAGCCACATTACCGCCCAAGGTGCAGAACTCCTTAGATGCTGGATCAGGCGGATAAAAAAGGCCCAGCTTCTCCACCTGCCTCTGCAGTTCAGCAGTAACCACACCGGGCTCAACCTCTGCTATGAGATTTTCAGTGTCAATATCAATAATTCTATCCATTTTGGTCAGCACAAGAACAATACCGCCACGAATTGGCAAACTTCCGCCGGTAAAACCGCTGCCCGCCCCACGGGGCAATACCGGGACTTTCCACTGGTTGGCAAGTTTCACTACCTGGCTGACCTCTTCTGTTGTCCCGGCATATACCACCACATCGGGCAAATGTTTTTCCTGGGTAGCGTCATAGGAATGGGTGATTTTATCGGATACCGCAGTCGATACATTTTCCTTTCCGACGATCTCTATAAGTTCTTTAACCACGTGTTCATCCATAGAAGTTTTTTCCTGTGATAAAAATTCAGTACCTTGTCAACAGCATTGACACAATAAGGATTGTATTGCAAATTGAAAGCCGGAA
>WTAT01000585.1 GCA_013139415.1 Desulforhopalus sp. | reverse complement strand
AACACCTTGTCGCGAAGCTCGGTAGTGATATAGACATATTGAAGCCCCAATAGCAATGGAGGTATGTCGTCACGAGATTTGAGGTCTATTTTGATTTTCGAAATAGGAGTTTCATCCAGTTTGAATTGTGGATTTTTTACTTGTCTCATGGCATGATTTATTGTGAAGATTCTGATGAACGGTGTTTTTTTTCACCGTAACGTCCTTGATAAATTTTACAATAAAGTAATATATCCAGCACGTTATGGCAACAACTGATGCCTTACCGAAATGCGATAAAATTGAAAAGTCAAAAATCTTCGCAACGCAATATCGCCCTAACTAGCCGTAAATCCGTACCTAATCTGTTTTCGTTCAAGCACTAACTAGTTATGGTATGGAAACTAACCAAAGTTGCTTTTCAACAGTATCCTGTCTATATTACTTCCAATTGTATACAATCAGAGAAACCATTACCTTGAGGGCAGATATGAACCTGGATTTCAGCTACACCCCACCAGATTTTGACCAACACCACCTAAACAACAGCCCTTTAGCTACTCTTGAGCCCTCCCCGGCCGACGGTATTGCCCCGGCTAATTATCACGCCACGTCCAATCACCCTGAGTATATAAAAATTGACACAAACCTTTGGGCACTTGCCCCGGAAAGCCGTATGGATGCAGTGTTTGTCGTCACAGGTGAAAGGATCGAGGTGGTTGAAGCCAGGAACCTCAAAAAGGGAAACATGGTGGTCACCGGCAGAACGGAAAACGGCGAGGAGGGTATTCTGGTCCACGAAAAGGGGTTCGAGCAGGACGCCACCAATGCAGATAAATTTGCCTTTCGCTCACGGGGAACCAGAGAGACGCCCTTTTCCCATTCCTACGATTCTCTTTACGAAATACTCAAACACGACAGAGACCACGGACATATAGTCTGGGTTCTCGGTCCCGCCGTGGCCTTTGACAAGGACTCCAGAGCCTCCATGCAGGGGCTCATCGAAAATGGCTACTGTCATGGTCTGATGGCAGGAAACGCCCTGGCGACTCATGATATTGAAGCTGCAGTTTACAACACCGGCCTGGGGCAAAATATCTACACTCAAATGCTTCAGCCCATGGGCCATTACAACCATCTCGACATTCTCAACGAAGTGCGAAAAGCCGGCAGCATTGCCAAGGCAATCGATACCCTTAACATCGATAACGGTATTATGTACGCCTGTGAAAAAAACAACATCCCATACGTTCTTGCCGGATCCATACGCGACGATGGCCCCCTGCCGGAAACCGTCGGTAACGTTTACGAATCGCAGGACAAGATGCGTGTTCATGCCCGCAAGGCAACCACAGTGATTACCATGGCCACCCAACTCCATTCTATTGCTTTTGGCAACATGACCCCTGGCTACAAGGTGCAGGATGACGGTTCGGTCCGACCGGTCTATTTTTATGTGGTGGATATGTCTGAATTCAGTGCCGATAAGCTGGCCAACCGTGGTTCTGCCCAAGCCCAGGCCATTCTCACCAATGTACAGGATTTTATTGTCAACCTATGGAACCATCTAAGAAAAGGCCAGGTATGAAAAAACCAGTCCGTATCATCGGGGTACCCATGGATCTTGGCCAGAATCGCCGTGGGGTCGACATGGGTCCCAGTGCCGTCCGCTACGCGAATCTCGCCCGGAGCCTCAATGATCTTGGCTATGCAACTTTTGACAGCGGTAACATAACTATCCCCGGTCACTCTGCTCTGGCAAACACCAGCTTGCAGGAACGGCTGCCCCTCATTTGCAATGGCTGCCTCAGCGCCTATGAACTAGGAAGAAAAGCTGTTGAGGCTGGGGAAATTCCGATCTTTCTCGGTGGCGACCATTCCGCAGCTATTGGCACGGTGGGTGGAGTGTCCCACAACGTTGACGTCGGACTGATCTGGATCGACGCCCATGGGGATTTCAACACGCCGGCAACTTCCGACAGTCAAAATGTTCATGGCATGGCTCTGGCTGTACTGCTCGGCCTCGGACCACAGGAACTTGTTGATCTGGGCAGGCCCGGTCCCAAAGTGAAACCTGAAAACGTGGTGCTGATTGGCATCAGGGACCTCGACGCTAAGGAAAAAATTTTGCTTAGGGATTCCGGCTGCACAGCCTTCACTATGCGGGAGGTGGATGAGATAGGCATCCGCGCTGTGCTATCGCAGATCCTTGAAAAATTCAGTCATCTGGATAAAATCCACATCAGTCTTGACCTCGACGTCATGGATCCTCTGGAAGCTCCTGGAGTCGGCACCCCCTCACAGGGAGGGCTGACCTACCGGGAAGGGCAGCTCATAATGGAAATACTTGCCGATACCGAAAAGCTGCATTCAGTTGATATCATGGAAATCAACCCCATCCTCGACATCCAGAACCGCACAGCACAAATGGCAGTAAATATTATCTCCTCACTCTTTGGCAAGAAAATCCTCTAATTTGGGTGCTATTGTTAACGCACATAGCGTTTGCCTATCCAAAAAAAAAAGCCATTCATTTGCAATCGATTTTGAAATAGGTCAAAATTATTATAATCTGGTTGTAACTAGAGTGGAATGTTTTTTTGGGGGGGGCTTTTCACATCATCTTTATTTGTCATTTTACATCGCACATCACTGAAAAGGAGAAACGCATTGAGTGAATTAGAGGAAACAGAACTGAGTCGGCGAAATTTTATCAAAATGACCGGCATGGTTGCGGCAGGTACTGCTCTCGGACTGAGCTTCCCGGAAGCCTCCCAGGCGGGCAAAAAACCGAATTTCAACCCGAAAAACGGAAGGGAATACTGGGACTGGGTCAAAAACCAGTTCATTATCGATCCCGAAGTCACATACATGAACATCGGGACCACCGGTTCCATGCCACAGAGGGTACTACAAAACTATAACGATTACAACATACTGGCCGCCCAACACCCACGAACCTTCGAAAAAGAGTTAGGTGCAGGTTTCGGACTGAAAGACCTACGTGAAACCCTGGCACCGCAGTTTGGCTGTAATGTAGACGAAATCTGCCTGTCGAGGAACACCACCGACGGCTTGGATGCTATTATTTATGGCCTGGAGTTCTTCGAGGGGGATGAGATTCTCTACACGCATCACGAGCATATTGGAGGCCTCTCACCACTTAATGTAATCAAAGATCGCTACGGGGTTATACTCACCGAAGTGGAGATCCCTGTACTTGACGTAACGAACAAGAACCAGTTCGTGCAAGCATTTGCCGACAAAATCGGTCCCAATACCAAGGCAATTTTCTTTTCCCATATCACTTACAAAACCGGGATTCGCCTCCCGGCAAAGGAACTATGTAAACTGGCAAAAAAAAACGACCTAATCTCAATTGTGGACGGGGCTCACGCCCCGGGAATGATCGAACTAGACTTCCATGACATGGGCTGTGACTTCTATGCGGCTCCAGGACACAAGTGGCAGTGCGGCCCAGGCAGTACAGGGTTCTTATATCTACGCAACCATGGCGATAACCTGCCCACATTCTGGACCCAGAATTCCTCCATGTACACCTTTGCTGTTGCACCTTTCGGTAATGCACGTGGAATCTTTGATATCGCGTACTCATTACAATATCGCGGTCAAATGAATATCCCGGCACAATTGGCCTTGATGGACTCATGTGCCATGTGGGAAGAGATCGGGCGGGATCGCATCGAGGCATATGTCTGCGGCTTGAGTTCCTACCTGAAGAAGAAGCTCGCTGATAAGTTCGGCGGCGCCGGCACTTTCTTCGCACCGGATTTGCCGGAATTCACCACTGGGTTGACCTCATTCAATCCCTTTTACACCATCACAGACGGAGCTTTGATCAAAGAACTGGTTAATCGACTTCAGGAAGAGACCGGCTACCAGATTAGATATACTAATTTTAACCTCTACGTTGGAGATGTCCATCAAACCTACGCACTGCGAATATC
>WTAT01000070.1 GCA_013139415.1 Desulforhopalus sp. | reverse complement strand
AAGGGTGCCCAAAAAATCTGCATTTACGTTATTGACAACGATCTCGCCAGAAAATTTGATGTGTAGTGATCAACGACAATTATTTTTCCCGGTCAACGACAATTAAAATTCCCGTTTCCTTCTAGCTCTTTTAACTATCTCCAGGATAATGACCTGTCCTCTGGTGTGTTAATCCTTGGCGCGCCAGAATCAGGGATATTGTTCTCTCTGATGGTAATGGTTTCTCATCATATTCATCCATCTTTTTCCTAATTTCCTTTGGGCCGCAATGAAGGCCATGATTGTAGAGATTAAGGCGAATCATTGTAACGATTTCCTCAATTTCTTCTTTTGACCGCGATATATTTTCCATGTAATTTTCTCCTCTGTTTTATCCTTTTCGTTTATTCTCTTTGGACTGTTCCAGGCGGTAACTTGGCAAATTCAGCTCAAGGATTATGCTGTGGTGTACCAAGCGGTCGATGGCCGCCGCCGTTGTCATCGGGTCCTTGAAGATCTGCTCCCATTTGGAAAAGGGTAGATTGCTTGTCAACATTACTGTGCCACGTTCATAACGGTCAGCCAGCAGCGTAAAGAGCACTTCCATCTCTTCGCGGCTCTGCTGGACGTAACCTATATCATCAATGATTATGGCGTGATATTTGGAGAACTTTTTCAGTACCTTCGCTAGTTTTAGATCCCGCTTGGCAATTAATAGTTCTTGGACCAGCAGGTTGCAGGGGGTAAAGAGAACACGGCGACCTTGTTGAACTAACTCCTGTCCAATGGCGCATAGTAAATGAGTTTTGCCGCTGCCAGGATTGCCGAAAGCCAACACGTTTTCACTCCGGTCAACAAATGATCCTTTAAGAAGAAAATCAACCAGGCTATTGACCTTGGCCGGTAGACGTTTCCTGTTAAAAACTTCTATATTTTTTTCAAGTGGCAACTTCGATTCCCGCAGATATCGGACAGTGCGTTTATGTGCTCTTTCTTCACATTCTCTTTTGGCCAACTCCAATAGATATTGTTCATGCGTCAGAGATTCTTGGCGGGCCAAGTCTGCTTCGCCCTGATAGCATCCCCGAAAAGTAGGAAGGTGTAGTTCTTTCAGGTGTTGGCTGAGATCGTTGTGTGTTTCAATCATGCCGACACCCCCATCCCGCCTAGAAGACAGTCATATTGGTGCAGAACAACAGCCGGGATTGTCACATCAGTTACTGGCGTCGGCCCCCGACCAGATAGGACAATACTCTCTATAGATTCTGCCGATATGGGCTTGTTTTGGTCAAATAAGAAGCGAAGCGCTTCACTCACTGCTGCTTCGTTCTCCTTGGCCGCCAATTTCAAAATACGAAGATATTCTTTGCTGGCTTTGGAATCGGCATGATGTTGTTTCAGCTCGTCGTAGGCCATCCGGAAACGGCTCGTCGGAAAGAGGTCGCTACGGTAACGGTAGTTTTCAAAAGCACCCGGTTTTCGTACCAGCCAGTCAATTATATGCCTGTACTGGATGTGGTGGTTGCCCGAGCCTCGCAACCTGGGGATATTTTCAATATGGCTTTGTCCGTGCCAGACCTCCAGGTGTTCAGCATAAAGTCGAATCGTCACTTTCTCGCGAATAAGTCGGCTGTGTACCGAATATACATTGTGCTGTAGCCGGATAGTGCTACTTGGCCCCACCCCAACTATGAGCTTCGAGCAAGCTGGTAACTGCTTGCCTGGCAAAGACCGCAATACCGCCAATTCTTCTTTGAATCGTTCATACCGATTGGAGTTCAATTGCACAAAGAGTTCATCCAGGAATTGCGCGTATTCTTTTCGAGTGGCAAAGTCACGACTGTCACGGAGCATGAGCGCCTGATCCACGGCCCTTTTGAATCGATGGTTTCGCTGTTCCACATCCCCGTTTTCGTTGGGGCTCGCCGGGTTGGTCTTTCTCCCGGTCAATTTATAGTGAGACAGCAGCCCCTGGTAACGTTGGGTAAATTCTTCCGGATTTTCAGGCTTATTCACTGCCGTTGACAGTCTGTCGGTCTGATGCGCCTCTGGAACTCCGCCAAGTTTACATAAAGCTTGTTGTAGGCCGTCGCTCAGGCTTTCAAAACTTTCAGAAAAACAGATCGTACCGGTTTCCCAGTTCGAATAGGTGAGGACAAAATGATATATCAGGTGATCAAATAGTACGCCGCCTATCGTGATTCCTAATTTCCCCATATGGGTAAAATCAGACTGGCTTAATTTCCCTGGCTTATGTACTTGTGGAAAAAACACCTCCCTGGCAGGCCCTTCTGTTGCTCGCCAGTTTTTAACCCTTCTCTGAAATGTACGAATCTGCCCGTCTTGAAAACGCCCAGGATACTTCCTCTGTAAATGCTCAAACAAGGTTTTTGCTTCAAGGCCGGAATTGTTATCCAAAAACGATTTAACCATTTCCCACACTTCATCGAATGGATTTTCACGAGTTCGCCAAGTTCGTATTCTTTCTGCCTTCAACTCACTGGGAAGTTTGCCAATATCTCGATATTTTCTGGCTGTTTTTTCATCCATTCCCGACTTGGTAGATGCCACCCCCAACGCCATTTTCTCCTGTAAATATTTCATCAATTTCCTCGCTTGATTGTCTGTGATCATTCAATCCTCCTTTCGTCGGACTTGAATAATCTGTTCTTAATCAATCGGGAAAAATAATTGTCGCCAGGGGGGAATTATAATTGACGCTGGTCACTCTTCGGGATTAGTTATTCCAGTTATGTGATTTCACCAGTTTCGGTATGGTATTTTACTTTGAGCAACTTCGACATTTTCAAACCCAAATTTTTTTAACATTTGCTCAAGGCTGCGAGCACTCCGTTCCTGATGAGGACCGGGGCCGACAACTATACGTTCAATAGGTAAAGGTAACTCATCTGAACTAAAATCAATTTCTACATACGGGGTCACAGTCAGTTTGGTTGGGCGGTAGCAAATCTCTTCAGAATCCTCTGGTAACGGGCCAACTACAAGGCGCCATTCTTCTTCATGTCTAAAAGACGAGTTTTTGAAAGACTTGGCCAGCCAAAGCATATTTTTGCTGGCGTCAACGCACTGGGAAATAAATTT
>WTAT01000205.1 GCA_013139415.1 Desulforhopalus sp. | reverse complement strand
GGCTGGGTGTAAATACCGGCAACCTCAAGGGGGTACTAAAAAGAGTACCCCTCAGGGGGGTATTGAACTGAATGACAGGCTTTCAGGAGTAAGGCACTAATATATCGCAGAGTGCAGAGCAAAATCTGCGCCAGGTAATCCTACCGTCCCCCCCCGCCTCTTTCCGAGCAAGTTCTATAGGGTCCTGAGTGTAATATTACAAAGTGGCGGTAAGTTCACTACAAAAACGTAATATTATGCATTCATTATCACTTTTATGTGAACGGTTTAGAGTAACAAGCATTATCATGTAGCTGCAGATATTGATAACGACGGAGAGGTAGCAGCCACATTAGCAAGCTCGTCTATGCAAAAAACGTTTGGCAACATGGCAATCACAGGTTGTTCATCTATAACCAATCGAATACCATTATGGTGGGATACGAATCCGGAGTTTAAACTTAGAATTGTGGTTCACAGAGGGCAAGATGGTACAGATAGGTCAAATAAACAGGCTTAGGATAAAAGGAACACAGGACAATATGATTCACCTTGATGGTGGTCAATCAGGCGATATCCTTCTCAAGAGCACGTATGCTAGCCAAAAACACCAGACAGGCGATGAAATTGACGTCTTTGTTTATGTAGAAAGAAATCAACGCCTATTGGCAACCACGCAAAAGCCCTCTGCAATGGTCGGTGAGTTTGCCAACTTGAGGGTGGTAAAAAACACACCGACAGGCGCCTTTATGGACTGGGGCCTTGAAAACGACCTGTTTGTCCCCAAAAGTCAGCAAAAGGACAACATGCGGGAAGGCAAGTCGTATGTTGTCTTTATCTTCCTGAGTGAAATAAACAACCGCATTTCAGCTTCTACAAAACTGGATAAATTTCTAGGCCTGCAGCCTCCCAGATATGAAGAGGGAGAAGAGGTTGATCTTCTTGTCTATGGTGTGACAAATCTGGGATACAGTGCGGTTGTCAACAGTTCCCATGCGGGCATGATCTATCAAAACGAAGTCTTTCAGAAACTTGTCTTAGGTCAGCGACTCCGGGGCTATGTAAAAAAGATACGTGAAGACCGCAAAATTGACTTAAGCTTGCAGCAAACCGGCTATAAAAGAGTTGATGATGTTTCCCAGACCATTGTTACTATTATCCAGGATTCAGGCGGCATGGTTTCCGTTACCGATAAAAGCCCGCCTGAAGAGATCTATGCCTTGTTCGGGGTGAGTAAAAAGGTCTTCAAAAAAGCAATTGGCGCCCTCTATAAAAAAAGGCTTATCATAATCGACACCGATGGCATCAAGCTTGCCAGTTGACGAGAGGAGTTAGACACACAGATGTGCGCACGGCTTGATGATTTTCTGAACGCGTTTGCAAAACTGCGAACGGATGGATCGAAGAAGCACTGGACTGGTTTCAGCTACTATCGATCCCCCTACAAACCTTTGCTGCTTTTGGCTGTTCTCGACTTTATTGAATCCGGGATAATTGTCAGAAATTTTGTTGAGCCGTCCTTTGAACTCGCAGAAACTTTCCAGAACTATTGTGCCTTATTTCTGCCCCCTGAACGAAAGGTAAGTATGTCCTATCCTTTTTATCACATGGAGAGTGCAACTTTCTGGAACTTGAGACCCCAATCTGGACAACAGCACCAAAAAGGATTAGCGATAAGTTCGGTGAAACGCCTGCGACAACTGTATCTCGGTGCGCAATTCAGTAGCGATCTGTATCCACTTTTGCAAATGCCAGGCCATATGCTTACTCTGTCAGATCGACCTATGTTCAGACCACCTGAAAGTCGTTTTTGGCCCGATCAGGATAATTTAGCCTGGCACAGGCGGGAGAGGTTTACGAAGATGTAGGTATCTATTTTTAGAGTTCACTCAAGGTTTCACGCTATTGAACAGCCACTATCAGTATCGTGTTTTATCATTTCAGCAGGAGTACTGGTGTTGTTCGCATTCACATTTCCCACCAAAGGCAGCTGGAAAAAATATGCCATGATGTTTTGAATATATGAGTCATGCTTTCCACACTTGGAAATCCGATTTGCTTGTTATGCCGGTACATACACTCCGGGGTACTTGCTTGTTATTTTTCCCTGCTGTTTCAACCTATGCACTATTCCATAAATTTTGGTTTTCGTGTATCCGGTTTTTTCAGCCAATTTATCTACACTAATTCCTGTTTTACTGGCAGCAATCAATTCAGCAACAAGAGCTGTGGCAGTTTTTGAAGATCTCTGTTTTTGTCGCTCCCTGGGATGATTGACAGGCATCTCCACTTTTTTTGCATTTGTCTTTTTTTTCTGCACCTTTTCAGTGACAGTAAGCGGAGCCACTTTCCCCTTACCGCTAAAGTCAGGTTTAATATCCATGTCTATGCCAAAAACACCTGAAAGATCGGCATCATCAAGAACCTTAGCACTTTTCTTTTTCGTTTTTGCCAGTAACTTATCTTTCTTATCTTTTACCGCCCTGGCAATAAGCTCTTCAGTATCAACCCCTCGCAATTTAAAAAACAGGGAAGGATCTTCGTCAAATCTGGCACCGATCCCATAGAGTGCCGCCGCAACATGTTTACACATGGAGGCCCAGTCGGGGCAACTGCAATCAAAATTTATCATCTGCGGGCTTGGGAAAAGGCCCTTTTCCTGGTTAAAAAAAACATCGGCTAATGTCTTGGGAAACTTTCCTGCAAGCAAATCCTGTAATGATTTCAATTGTCCTTCACATTGTTTTTTTATTTCTTGCCAATTGGCCTGAGTGATACCTTTAATGCTAATTACCACTTCGTACGGTTTTGAAGTCGACCCTTGAACAAGAGCTGTTACCTGCCCCGCATCTATCTTGAGGTCGAGGACCGCTCCGTGCCGGACATAACTTCTGCCTCTGCCGATACGATTAGTGTAATCGGCATAACGCTCAAGATTGTTGTTCCATGACTTCCCCCACCAGGTGCGTGCCAACGCATTGCCTTTTATAACAACCGGCCTGATGTTCGGCATTTTTTTCTTAAGTTGTTTTAATTTTTTCTCTGCCTTGGCCTTTTTTTCGGCAACGGAAACGTATCGTGGATATCCCCAGTGGCTCATAATATTTTCGTCTCAATATTTATACTTTCAGTGTGAATAGTTCAAGCAACTCATCATTGCTCATCTCAGTTATCCAGTTTTCACCGCTCGCTGCAACCACTTCATTTGACAATAATGATTTCTGTGTAAGCATTTTGTCAATCTTTTCTTCTATAGTTCCTTTGGTCAGGAACTTATGGACCATAACATTTTTTTTCTGGCCGATTCGAAAAGCTCTGTCTGTGGCCTGATTCTCCACCGCCGGATTCCACCACCGATCAAAGTGAATCACATGGTTGGCGGCAGTGAGGTTAAGTCCAACCCCTCCGGCCTTAAGAGATAACACAAAAAACGGTACGTATTCATGCCCTTGGAATTTTTCAATGAGAGTTTTTCTTTTTCCAACAGGAATGCTGCCATGAAGAACCAACCCTTCCCGCTTGAATATGGTGGCCAAGTATCTGGATAATGGGCCGGTCATTTCTTTAAATTGTGTGAAAACCAGAACTTTCTCTCTTTTTTCGTAGATAGTTTCACAGATTTCTCTTAACCTTTGGAACTTACCGCTTTCTTTTTCCTCAAACAAGTCCAGACCAAGATACTGGGATGGGTGGTTGCAAAGCTGCTTAAACTTCATCAAGGCTGACAAAATAAGTCCTTTTCTTTGAATGCCGTCTGAGTTTTCAAGGGCCTTTACAATCCCATTTATGACTTCACTGTAAAGCACAGTCTGCTTTTTACTCATTGCAGCCCAGGTCTTAACTTCCACCTTGTCAGGAAGATCAGAAATAATCGATTTATCGCTCTTTAGGCGTCTGAGAATGAAGGGGTTGACTACTTTTCGCAAACCAGCATAGCCATTCGGATCATTGGCAAGTCCCTTGGTAAAGCTGCCAAACTCTTTAGAGTTGCCCAACAGTCCGGGATTAACAAAGTCAAACAGACTCCACAGATCAGACAGTCTGTTTTCAACCGGAGTGCCGGTCATGATAATTCTATTGTTGGCTTGCAGATTTTTTACCGCCCTGGTTTGCTTTGTGCCGGGGTTCTTGATGGCCTGCGCTTCATCCAGAATAACGTAATTCCACGAGTAGTCCTGGACCCATTTATATCTCTGTACCAATGCGTAGGTTGTTATGACAAGATCCAGTGCGCTTAGTTCCCCCGAACCCAACTCCGGCACCTTGCCCGGCTTATGAATATCCGGGTGGGCGACAAAAAATGAAAGGCCCGGGAAAAATGAATGTATTTCATTGGTCCAGTTTGCCAGCAGTGATGCGGGAATGACCAGTAACGAGGCCCCAGCTGTTCCGCCCTCTGTCTCATTTTCCGCTTTCAGGGCATTGAGAAAAGCAAGTACCTGTACAGTCTTCCCCAGACCCATATCGTCTGCGAGGCAAGCACCGAACCTCAACTTATGCAGGGAAAAGAGCCAATTCAGACCATCTTGCTGGTATCTGCGTAGTTTGGCCTTAAATGTGTTGGTGGTTTTTATAGCGCCACCTGTTTCCGGTCGGCGCAATTTTTCAAAAACCGTTTGCAGCCATTCGCCATGAGAAACACCGGAAATTACTTCTGCATCTTCAATGCCGAACAGTTTCTGTGGGTTCATTGAGAGACGCATTGCATCCAGAATACTTATCCCCTCTTCAGAGTTCAGTTTCCGGGCCTTTTCATATGCCTCCAGAGTCTGTTTCAGTTTTTCCGGATCAACTGCAACCCACTTGTTTTTCAGAAAAGCCAGGCCTTCACTCTCACGAAGTAAACGACGTGCCTCTTCCTCTGATATTTCAGTATCACCAATCATCAGCCTGGGTGAAAAGTCAAGCAGGGCATCCATACCAACCAGAGAAGGTGTTTTCTCCCCTATACTGATATTAACCCCTATGTTTACAGCCTTTCCTTTCCACCAATTGGGCATACGGCAGAGAATCCCTGATGCTTCATAAAGCGGAATCTCCCTTAAAAAGGTAAACGCTTCTTTAGGCGACCAGGCCAGTGGATAAAACAATTCACCACTATCCCGTAGCTCCGCCACCAGTTCGCTCTTTTGCGCAGCAGTATCAACAGTAACAAGAAGCTCTAGAAGTTTTTCGTTATCTCCTTCGTATTCTTCCAGGGCAAATTTTAATGGCAGATGCCTGGACTCCCCTTCATCATTGAGCCTGGTTGAATATGTGGCAAGAAAAGCAAACGGGGCCTCATGGTCTTTATTCTCAACTAAATGAAAATAGATCCGGCCAATCAGGTGTACGTCAGGACTGTATTCTTTGATAAACTCTTCAACAGATCCATCGTAAGCTTCAATTTTTTGACAAAATATTTGTTGCAGTTCATCCCACAAAGCTAAAACTACTTCTGTACCCAGGTACTCACCTCCAGGCATCAAAGGAGCTGCCTCGAGTAACTGTGAGAGTTCGTCATCGGCAAGAGGGATGACGACCTCGTCGCGCTGTTCTTCAATGTCAGGGGTCAGACTGAGTTTACGGATGAAAAACCCGGAAAATTTGCGCCAAAAAATTAAGGATGGAGAGAGGCTTATCTTCTTATTGCAAAAGCCAAGGAAAAAGAACCAACTGCCTGGGGCTGTTGAATATTGCTGATAAATTTCATTTTGCAGGAGACTCTGCTGCTTATTAATTTTCCCGACAACTGACACCCATTCAAGCTGGAGTGTCCCATCAGGCATTATTACAGCTTGAAGTTCATCGTATGCCATAATTGTATATGCGTGTGAATGTACTTTTGTAGAGTGTTACTTAATCTCCATCGGAAAAAAAGATTTTGTAGCCTTTTTTCTGATGAGCATGCTCATTTTACCGAATTTCTTAAATCCTGTTTTTTCTTTTTCGACTTAGTGCGTGAGAACACTAATTTTATTATCATCAGTACAACAGCAGCGACAACCCAGAACCAAGTACCAACAAACACACGCACGATAGCACCTTCAATGTACTCATGCCTTAAATGATTTTGTGCGTCAGAGAAATAGTGCAATGTATAAAATAAAGGCACAATTAGTGCCTTACTCCAGATTTTCTGTCATTCTGTTCAATACCCCCCTGAGGGGTGCTCTTTTCAGTACCCCTTTAAGGGGTATAAAAAACAAGAAATCTGAAGAGTGAATTGTAATTATAAACTTAAAGTTACCTCCAAGGCACTTATACCCCTCCAAGGGGGTACTAAAAAGAGTCCTGGCTTATTTTTCAGTTTACCGGGGTTAGCAGGAAATAAAACCCTGCAATAGCAAGTACACCTGCAAAGTATTTCCCTACCTTTATTACCATTAGTTTATCTTAAAGTAACGACTGGTTGTGTATAGGTAGTCAGCACCTCGATTCTTGCTACTGCTGCTACCATCCTAAAGCATATGAAGTTAGTTTATAATAGCCTGGATCTACGGTGTAAATAGCAAACGTGGCATTTCAGGATCTATGCTTAGCTCCGAGGCTTGATTTTTGAGGGAAAAAAGCGTTAGGACGGAATTACCCTTTCAGGATGTAAACTATTTACAATAGAATCATTCTAAGGGGGGTATCCACTTCGCTCTCGTTATGATTTTCTTGATCGCCGCCCACGGTCTTGTTCTCCAGCAATGAGTTGTAGATAAGGAGACGGTCCTACCTGCACAGAATTTTGAAGCAGACGGTAGAAAAGTAGTCCTCAAGCCTTTTGAAGTACGACGGTTGAAACGGAATGTATACTCATCGAGGTATTAATCCAAATGCTTTTTACTTACGGCTCCTTGATGTGTACCAAGAAGCCAGCGCTTCAACAAAGAAGCTACACGACAGGCCTTCTTCCTTGCCGCCAATGTAGGTCTCATCAACCTCAACACGCCCGTGCAACAAGTTACGCCTTGGACTGACCATTGCATGGCGTAACTTATGCAACCAACTCCAAGCCGTCTGGTAACTACCCAACAACCCCAATCAGAGGCTAACTATGGAAGAGGACAAATCCCTGCTGTATGCCACCACCTACCAGCTAAACTGGCTGGTTGAACGTATCTGTGCCTTGCTGATGGGTATAATGGTTATGGTTATCTGGTTTGGAGTGGTTGAGCTGTACTTTCTCCATCTGGGATTTACCTGGGCCGAGGAATTTTCGAGATATGTCATGATTTGGGCTGCCCTTCTCGCTGTTTCCTGAGGTACCTTGTACCGTGAACATATTGGCCTCAATATCGTCAGGAGATTACGATGAAAGCTGTAAAATTGTTGTCGGTTGTTGTTATGGCGGCTTTGTTTGCTGTAGCAAGTGTTACAGGAACAGCCCTCGCCGCGAAAACTTTAAAACTGCATCACTTGAACAAAGATGATCCATTTGATAATCCCACCGGTGCTATAGCCACGGTATTCAAAAGCCTTGTTGAAGCAGGCACCAACGGTTCCGTCATGGTCCAGACCTTCCCCAGTGGACAGCTTGGCAAAGACAAGGATGCCCTGCAGCAGGTAAAGGCTGGAGTCATTCAGGCCGGAATACATTCTGTAGGTGGTTTTGCTTCAGTGTATCCCCTTATCGGTATCCTGGACGTTCCCTTTGCATTCCCAAATATCAGTAAAACCTACGAAGTCTTTGACGGCCCCTTTGGCAAAAAACTTGCTGCCGATATTGAAAAGAAAACCGGCATGCACGTACTCGGATTCGGTGACTCTGGTGGTTTTTTTCACCTGACTAATTCCAAGCGCCCCATCCACACCCCGGCGGACATAATCACTTCACTATGCCATTTATGTGTGCCATGGGACATGTTGAGACGGGCAACATTCATCCCATTTACAGCAAGCTGCTGCAAAGTTTCGAAAGCTGAGGTCTTCGGCCCTATGGTGCAGATTATTTTAGTTTTTCGCATAGTAGTCCAAGGGAAAAGGATCGTCTGTATTCAAAGAACACAGGATTTGTCAGT
>WTAT01000621.1 GCA_013139415.1 Desulforhopalus sp. | reverse complement strand
GTAAAAAGCTTTTCAACTAAATGAGCATCGCAGATATTGCCATGGACAAAGGTATGTCTTTTTTGACAAGAGTCTTCCACGTCTGAAAGACTGGCCAGATTGCCAGCATAGGTTAGGGCGTCAAGATTAACTATATGCCAGTCAGGTCTCTTTGTTAAAGTATGCCGTATGAAATTGGAGCCAATGAAACCGGCGCCGCCTGTTATTAAGATATTTTTTGTTTGCTTTTTACTCATGACTTTTTGAGATAATTATTAATGTATTTCAATATAACAAAAGACTATAACATGGTACCAACTGCTTGTAAATTAGCGGTCAAATGTCTCCAGACCCTTGGCTGAACACGATCAGGTCAAGGAACAATCATCATCCAGAAAAGAGGAAAGCGCTTCTTTGACAGGTTCGGCAGAAAGCGTGTTGATACAGACTGGATTCTGACATTTTTTCCCCAGACAATCTTCACAGCTTTTCTGGCCGCGGAGAACTTTAAATCTCTTGCTGCGCGGCCCCCATTCTGTATCATTGGCATAGGAAAACATGGCAACCACAGCTGTACCCATGGCCGCAGCCATATGCATGGGGCCGCTGTCATTGCCTAGAAATACAGTACTTTTTTCAAGAAGGGCCAACAGCTCTCCCAGTGAAAGCTTGCCAACGTAATTATACGTTTGCCGGGAAAGGAGGGCGATAATTTCCTCTGCCCGTTCCGCCTCTGCTGGCCCACCGATAAAAACCACCTGACACCCTTTGTGGGTAAGCCACTCGGTCACATCGACAAAACCGCTGATGGTCCACAACTTTTGCAGTCGCCCAGCTCCGGGATGAATGCAGACAATGGGCCTGTCTTCAGTTATGCCAGATTCGATGAGCAATTTTTCTACTTTTTGTTTTTTCTTTTCCTCTGGATAAAAACGAAAAGGTTTTTCGTCAATTTTAGCACCGACAGCGGATGCTATGTCCGTGTAATTGTATACCTTGTGCCTCTCCTGGGACAAGGGAACTTTAACAGTATAAACGGACGATTTGTCTGCATTTGCCCTGGAAAAACTAATCGGTGCACCGGAAATTTTACAAAGAGTGGCAGAGGTAGATCCCCCTTCAAGATCAACAACAATATCAGGATGAATTTTTTTAATCTGACCAAGGAACTTATAGTAAGTAAGCATCCGGAGGACGATATTCCCTTGGTTTGTCTGTTTGCGTGGGTAAAACATGGTATATGCCGGATCAATAACTGTTTCGACAATTTCCTTAAAGGCAGCATCGACGACAAAATGATGTGTTGCCCCCTTAAAATATTGCTGCAAAGCAACAATTGCAGGAAGAGAAACCACAAGGTTTCCTATATGGCAGTCCGGCATGAGCGTCAGTACGCTCTTTATTTTTTCACTGCGGTCGATAATCACGTTTTATAAAATGTATTTATAAGTCATGGCTGCAAACTGCTGGGCAACAATTTAACTATGACTTGTCAGAAGGGTAAAAGTCCATTCCTACTGGACGGCACATATTTTTTTACCTCATTTTTCCCATCAGCCATAATATTCTTTTAAAGTTTCTCAAGTCAAACTCATTCCCGTCTTGATATGATCCAACAATATGACTATAAAAAATATAATTTAATTTCCTATTTGTTATGGGGGCAAGCCGGGTAAGGTAGCACATATTTTACGATTTGAAGGTAAACCATTGGCCCCAATTCTTGGCAACCCGATGTTTTGGCATGTTTATAACAGGGCCGGTCATTGCAATCAATTAAATTAAGTTGTACTGACAATAGGCGATTCTCGATTTTTTTCCAGTTTATCTGGGTTAGGATAATGTGAAGATAGTTCTTAAGAATATTAGTGATCGTGGGTTGGTGGTGGCTGCTTCGGAGGAAGTCGCCTGTCACGCGCCAATGTGGCTTTTCCGATCCAATGCCGAAAAGTATGTGGTTGTGGTTAATGATGGAAAGCTGGAGCGTCTTCATGGAGGCGGACGTTCAGATGTCTATCTTTTCGAGCGAGATGGACAGTGCTGTTGCGTGAAGTGGTTTCATGACATGCGCGTTGTTTCCAAACTCAGAAATGCGCTGGGAATCGGCAGGGCACATCTAGCCTACAAAAAAGGACTCCAACTGGAACAGCTTTGTGTTAACGCCCCTCGGGTGATGGGTGTAGTTCAACCTCGACGGTTCGGATCGGCTATGCTCGTTATGGAAATGATCAACGGATATCAGCAGATGAATCTGATGCTGGAGGCCTGGAAAAAAGATAAGGTGGATTTGAATGAAGACCCACGTCTTCTCAACTTGGCTAAGCAGTTCGGGCATTTTGCTGGTGGATTACATGCTGTCGGCGTTTTGCATAAGGACTTTTCACCGCGCAATGTGCTGGTCAACGAAACAGGTGTGGAGTTCAAATTTTGCTTGATTGACCTCGAGGATGTTGCTTTTGGGAACAATCCGCACCAGAACCTCGAGCACTTCAATGAGCGCATGACCCGCTACCTGAACGAAATTGAATTTATGTTTTATCTTAAGAATTTCAAGAAGGCATATACAGGACGTTGAATGATGAAAATCGCCATGCTGACATCAGATTATTTGCCAAGTATTGGAGGTATTGCTTCTCATATCTATGAACTATCCAAGGCCTTGCGAGACGCAGGCCATGAAGTCGAAGTCTGGTATTGGAACCGGAAAGGGTTGCAGATAGACGCAAGTCAGTGTGGCGATATTCCCGTACGCAATTTCTCTATACAAGACAGCTCAGATAAAAGAGGCAGTAAACTTACCGCTTCTTTAGCTGCGGAAATTCATGACTGTCTAAAGAAGTTTGATGCGCAGGTATTACACGTCCACACGCTGGATCACTTAATGGGGGCAATTATTCATGTGCGAAAATCCTACAAAGGCGTAACCGTTTGGACAAACCACACAAGCCGATTTCTTCGCAAGGTTGGTTCGTTTTGGTGGAGGCTTAAGTTGAAAGGCTATTCCCGTGGTTTTGATGGACTGTTGGCTCCAAGTGAAGAGTTACTAGAAAAATCACGGTTTCTTGGGATTAAAAAGGATCACTGCCAATACATTGCAAACGGCGTTGATATCCACAAATTTGCTGTCATTGATCGTAGTGAGGCGCGCAAACAATTGAATATTGCTGAAAATAAATTCGTGCTTCTTTCAACGCGCCGATTTTCACCAAAAAACGGGATACGCTTTCTTGCAGAAGCCATGGGAGAGGTGAATAAAATTGTGGTTGATGTGCTGTGTGTATTCTGTGGGAACACGCCGGATTCCAAGGATTGGCCTATAGTAAAACAGATCGTTAAGGAAAATCAACTAGAGTCTTTTGTCATGTTTGAGGGTGCTGTTCCCAATTCAGAAATTAATACATACATAAGTGCAGCGGATGTTGTCGTGCTCCCCTCTCTGATGGAGGCTACCAGCATTTCAGGATTGGAAGCTATGTCAGCAAGTCGACCGCTAGTGGGAACTAGAGTAGGGGGTATTCCGGAATTAATTGACGAAGGGAAAAATGGTTTTCTCGTCAATCCGTCCGATTCTCATGCCCTGGCGGAAGGTATACTGAAAATGTATCAGTCTCCAAACAGGGAACAGATGGGACAGTATGCAAGAGATAAGGTGATTAGGAAATATTCTTGGAAAATGGTGGCCGATAAGGTTACTGCTTTTTATCAGAAGTGCGGGGCCGGCCAGGCATGAAAAAGAAAGTATCTGTAATTTTTGGAACACGTCCTGAAGGGATTAAGATGGCTCCAGTGATTCTGGCGTTAAAATCAGATCCCGCTTTTGACTGTCGTGTTTGCGTGACCGCCCAACACCGTCAGATGCTAGATCAAGTACTCTCTATTTTCGATATTGTTCCAGAGCATGACCTTGATCTTATGAGGTCAGGCCAGACGTTGTCTGGATTGACGGCTCGAGCTATCAGGGGATTGGATCTCTATCTTTCAGAGGAAAGGCCTGATGCGGTCTTGGTCCAAGGTGATACCACCACTGTTTTTTGTGGTGCGCTTGCTGCATTTTATCATCAGATTCCGGTTGGGCATGTAGAAGCAGGGCTGAGAACTGGTAACCTATGGTCTCCGTGGCCGGAAGAAGGAAATCGTAAGCTTACCGGATGCTTAACGCGGTGGCACTTTGCCCCGACCGATATAAGCCGTGATAACCTTTTGCTGGAAAATGTTGAAGCATCAACTATTCATGTAACAGGTAATACGGTAGTTGATGCTTTACATATTGCTTTGGAGAAGCTCAAAAGTGTTGATGTCACCATTGATGATTTGCCTTCGTTTCTCCAGCCTGGATCTATGGATTCTGGCCCCAGGATGGTGCTGGTTACCGGGCATCGACGAGAAAATTTCGGCAGTGGATTTGAAAATATCTGTATGGCTCTCTCTGAGCTAGCTGGGCTGTATCCCCAAGTCCATTTTGTGTATCCAGTACATTTAAATCCGAATGTTCGAGAACCGGTTGAAAGGATTCTCGGTGTCCGGGAAGATCACAATGTTCACCTGATAGAGCCTCTCGACTATCTTCCTTTTGTTGGATTGATGAATCGAGCATATTTTATCTTGACTGATTCCGGTGGAGTGCAGGAGGAAGCTCCAAGCCTGGGTAAACCAGTACTGGTCTTGCGGGATAATACCGAGCGCCCTGAAGCCGTTCAGGCGGGTACCGTCAAACTGGTAGGAACTGATTGTAAAGTGATTGTTGGCCACGTATCTGAACTGCTTGATTCTGAGTCCGTATATAGAACTATGGCGCGAGCGATAAATCCATACGGAGATGGCAAGGCCGCCACCAGGATTGTTGAAATTTTGAAAGGAGATTAGTGTCTTATCCCTAACACCTTAATATTTTTTTCAGATTGTCTGGGTTAGGTATCATCATTCAATTTGAAAAGAACCATCTGCCCTAATTTTTTCCCCTGCCAAGACCTAACCTCAACAACTCCAGGCTGCTTGGCAGCTTGACGAAAAATCTGCAGTTCTTCAGCGCTGCAATATTTTTCATCCCAGACAAAGTAGGCATAATCTTTTTTCTGTAGCTCATGTAGCAGGCTCATTTCATGAAAGTTTTCGGACAATTTATGATGATGACAGGGAGCGGCCTGCACGTCAAGATTTGCAAAGACATTAATAAAATCAACTGTTTTAAAAAATCCGGCTATTTTAACAACCTTGTCTGCATCCTCTTTTTTGGCGACAAACTCACCTATTTCTCTATATACAGCCTTCTCTGCCCGGTAATGTTGCAAGTTTTTCGGTAAAGCTGATAGGAAAAGAGCACAACTCAATATGATTAAGATTGACGACTTGGGCAAACTGGTCTTTTGTTGAATAAATT
>WTAT01000353.1 GCA_013139415.1 Desulforhopalus sp. | reverse complement strand
TACCCCCTTGAGGGGTGTTAGTTTAGTTTGTCGTTAATCAGATGATCCTTTCCGCAAGAATCTCCGCAATATCTTTTGGTTTAAGTGATTCTTCCACCTCGGCGCCTTTCACCCCATCTTCAAACATAGTCAGACAAAATGGGCAATTGGAGAGCAGTGTTTCAGCACCGGTCTCAGCGGCCATCCTGACCCGTTTGATATTCATCCGTTCACCGATTTTTTCCTCGGCCATAATCCGACCTCCGCCGGCACTACAACAAAACGCCTCAGCCCGGTTTTTCTCCATCTCCACCAGCTTACCGCCTGCTGCTGTGATGAGTGCTCTCGGAGCATCATAAATGTCGTTGTGACGACCAAGATAACAGGAGTCATGGTAGGTGCAGGAAAGCTCTTTGGCGTCTATCCTCAGTCTGCCGGAAGTAAGCAGATTTTCGAGAAAGACCGTGTAAGTCTCCACCTCTATCTCAAAGCCTAAATCGCGATAATCTTTCTCCAAGGTATTGTAGCAGTGCGGACAGGTGGTGACAATTTTTTTCACACCATAGGATTGTATCGTCTCGGATTGTACCGTCTCGGATTGTATCGTCTCAATATTCTCTATGGCCAAACTCTGGTAAAGATATTCGTTGCCCATCTTCCGCATTGGCTCACCGCAACATTTTTCTTCCTTGCCAAGAATACCGACTTTCACCCCGGCGGCCTGACAAAGCCTTATAAAACTCTTGGCAACAGAGATGTTTCGTTTATCAAAAGAGCCGTAACAACCAACAAAATAGAGGATATCGACTTCGGCATCCTCGGCCAGAGGTTTGATACCCAGCTCCGTCGCCCAGTCTCCCCGTTCGGCATACCCGATCCCGAGTGGATTGCCGTTCACCTCGGTTGCTTCCATGGCGGCCATCACCTCTTCGCCGGGAAATTCCCCTTCCATAAGCACCATGGCGCGACGACATTCAACGATTTTGCTGACATGTTCAATGGCAGCAGGGCAGATTTCCTGGCAGGCCCGACAGGTGGTACAGGACCAGAGGACGTCTTTGCCGATGGTATCTATCAGGTTTGCTTCGGGGTCGTTAAAGGCAATCTCTCCCAGTTGGTTGACAACTTTCATCGGAGAGAGCGGTTTGCCGGTGTTAAAGGCAGGGCAACGATCCTGGCAGCGCATACAGAGTGTACAGGCATCGGCATCAAAGATATCTTTCCAGGTCATTTCTTTCAGGTTTGTCGCCCCGAAAGTTTCAGCATCCTCATTTTCCAGGTCCAGGTTAACGAGTTTGCCCTTCGGCCCGAGATCATCCAGGAAATAATTTGTGCTGGTGGTAAAAATATGTCTGAATTTGGTCAAGGGTATCAATACAAAAAAGCCCATGACAAGAAGCAGATGAACCCACCAGGTCACCTTATGCAGTGCACGCAAACCACCCTCACCCATGCCGGAAATGCCATTTGCAAGCAGTAAACCAATCGGCGACCAGAAAGACAGAGGCGTCCCGAGTTCAGTCACCGCTATTCGTGCACCTTCTACAAGAAAACCGGTAATGAGGATCATTAACAGCAAGCCATGCATGATGGCATCATCACCCTTGGTCTCCAACCCCTCGGGAGCGAAGAAATAGCGACGCACCAGAAGACCGCCCAGCATAAGTATACATACAAGGCCGGCAACATCGAGGATGATGGAAAACAATAAGTAGAAAGTACCTTTAAGAAACTTCACATCAAAGAGTAAATCGGTAAAATCCGCCTGGATAACGATAAGGGTTGTGCCGATAAAGAGCAGCCCAAATCCCCAGAAGAATAATCCGTGCAGAAGACCTGGCCACTGTACTTTGGCCACCTTTTTCTGGAGCAGGACATTTTCAACCATGCGACGTATCCGCCTGCCCTGCTGATCGGTTCGGTTCAGAGGCATCCCCTGTTTATACACCTTAATTCTTTGCAGGAATCCCTTTATCAGCAGGCCAATTGCGGCAAAAGCGAATAGATACATAGGAACCAGGGTCTCTGCGCCATGACCGACATTCCAATAAATTTCCCGGGTAAATTCCATAGTCTTCTCCAGTTTTTTTTTGCCACGAATTGCACGAATTTACACAAATGGAAAAAATTAAAAACAAAAACCATTCGTGTTTATTCGTGCCATTCGTGGCTAACAATCCTTTATCGTGTTAGCGCACTGCCGATCACCAGGCGCTGAACTTCACTGGTTCCTTCATAGATCTCGGTAATTTTGGCATCCCGCATCATCCTTTCCACAGGAAAATCCCGGGTATATCCATACCCACCGAGAATCTGCACGGCCTGGGTGGTGACCCGCATTGCCGTCTCACTGGCCATAAGTTTTGCCATGGCCGACTGTTGGGAGTAAGAGAGCCCGTTACTTGCCCTGTAGGCTGCGTTGTAGATCAGAAACCTGGAGGCTTCAATCTGGGTTGCCATGTCGGCCAGCTGGAACTGCACCCCTTGGAAACGATTAATAGGGGTGTCAAACTGCTTTCGCTCCTTGGCATACATCACAGCAGTATCAAGTGCCCCCTGGGCAATCCCAAGGGCCTGAGATGCTATGCCTATGCGGCCACCATCCAGGGTCTTCATGGCGATTTTAAACCCTTCATCCTCCAGCCCCAGTAAATTATCTGCAGGAATCCGGCAATCCTGAAAAATCAACTCCATGGTCGGAGAAGACCGGATGCCCATTTTCTGTTCTTTTTTACCAAAGGAAAATCCCTTGGTCCCTTTTTCGACAATAAAAGCACTGATGCCGTAATGTTTCTTTGCATCTTTGTCCGTCCTTGCAAAGACAACATAAATCTCTGCTTCTCCCGCATTGGTGATAAATATTTTTGTGCCGTTCAGGATCCAACTCTCCCCGTCTTTCACCGCGGTAGTTCTGGTACCCCCGGCATCTGATCCGGCGGAAGGTTCTGTAAGCCCAAAGGCCCCCATTTTGCGACCCTCAGCCAAAGGAACAAGAAACTGTTTTTTTTGTGTTTCACTACCAAAGAGATAGATAGGATTGGAACCGAGGGATAAATGGGCGGAAAGAGTAACTCCTGTTGAAGCACAAACCCTCGACAGTTCCTCTACAGCGATGGCGTAGCTAATATAGTCGGCCCCCGCACCGCCGTATTCCTCAGGAAAAACAATGCCGGTCAGGCCCAACTCCGCAAGTTCATCAAACATCAACCCGCGATCAAACCGCTCTTCTTCATCCCGTTCTTTTGCAGAGGGTGCGATTTCATTTTCAGCAAAATCACGTACCATTTCACGAAGCAAACTCTGTTCTTCAGTATGTTCAAAATTCATAATACATCCTCCAAAGAGAGACCAGGGTTCAAGTCATCACACCCTTAGAATGTTTTGCATCTCCCTTTATAAAAAATGCTTACGTAAAGGTCAAGACCTTTCAACTATTTATTTTGACCGTTCGAAAACCCTCCGAAAACGTTATTGTATTATACTTTTTTCATTTGACAGGGCAATGGACAGCATGATAGGTTGCCCAAAACATGTTACGTAAAGGTGAATACACTTTCCCTCTTCCCATGCAGAGTAAATTTTGAGAAAAGGGGCAGAAACAGCCACATTCACGGTTCATTATAAAGGATGACAACATGAGTAATCCAGAGTCCAAACTAGTACAAATAGGTGAATTAGCTAAAAGCCTGGGTATTACCACACGGACTATTCGCTACTATGAGGAGATAGGCCTCATGGGCAAAAATGAACGGCTTGGCGGGAGCACACGCACATATAACAGCGACGACATACTCCGCCTGAAGTTCATCTTGAAATTGAAAACGATGGGAATATCTTTGAAAGAGATGGAACAACTCTCAGATATTTTTGATATTAACTCGAAGAATTTCAACAAAATCACCCCGAAACTTATTGAAATTATGGACAACCACATTGCGAAAGTCGACGAGAAAATGGCCAATCTCTCCTCACTTCGCAAAGATATCGTTGAGTACCGGATACGCATGACCGAGTTTCTCTCCCACAACGGCAAGGAAGAATAAACAAAAAGTGCAAGACGAGAGTATCGTCTTGCACTTTTTGTTTTATCCGAACGCCTCTCACTCTTGACAGATATTTGTACGCTCTGCTATACAGTCACGAATGCAATATTATTCGTGACTGTACCCAAGTCCCGCTCTCTCTTGAAGGAGGCCGCATGTTCTTTCAAACAGCAGGAATAGAAGTCGCTCTCTGGATTCCACCGCTGGTCGCTTTCGTAATTTCATTTTTCACTTCTATGGGGGGTGTCTCCGGCGCTTTCCTACTGCTGCCTTTCCAGATGTCTTTTCTAGGTTACACGACCCCTTCGGTAAGCGCCACCAATCAACTGTTTAACATTGTGGCCATCCCCAGTGGTGTCTATCGTTACTGGAGGGAAGGGCGTATGGTATGGCCGCTCACCTGGGTCGTAGTGGCCGGAACCTTGCCAGGTGTTTTCATTGGTGCTTTCGTGAGAGTCAGTTACCTGCCGAATCCAAAATATTTTAAATTATTTGCGGCAGCCGTACTGTTCTATATAGGCCTCAAGATAGTAAGGGATCTGGCTAAAAAAAAGCCGAACAATGCTGACAAAGCAAACAGTGAGGATCGTTTTCAAGAGATAGTGCGACGGCAACGCTCAAAAATTACCGACCAGGAACTGGCGAATTCCGCTTTCTCGACCGTCAAGGTTACCCACTTTAACCTGAAACGACTTGGCTACACATTCTATGATGAGAATTTTGATGTTTCATTCTTGGGCGTCTTTACCCTCAGTTTTATTGTCGGTATAGTCGGGGGAATCTATGGTATCGGTGGCGGCTCGATTATCGCTCCATTTTTTGTCACCTTCTTCGGCTTGCCGGTTTACACCGTGGCCGGAGCAGCCCTGATGGGAACCTTCGTCACATCAATCGCCGGGGTTACATTCTACCAAGTCTTAGCACCATTATATCCAAACGTAGCGGTGGCTCCGGATTGGTTGTTGGGAATCTTATTCGGAATAGGCGGGATGGCGGGGATGTACCTCGGAGCACGTTGCCAGAAATTCGTACCATCCAAAGCCATCAAAAGCATGCTGGCCACAATTATCATCTTCACGGCAGCAAAGTATGTCGCCGAATCTTTCGGCTATTGACATATTTTCCTAAGCGTATTTCACGAACGAATCGGGACGGCACATCCTGATGTGATGTTGTCATTCCACCAGCGGTTATTTTTTCAAAAACAGGCCGCGAGCGTGGAGGATTTCACCGCTTGACCAACTAGTTTCCATCCTGAAACGGCCCTTTCGGAGTCTACGCTTACCTGCCCAAGCTCTTCGTTATTCAAAAGAATAATCCTAGGAGATAAGCGAGCATCGCGAGACTTCGATATCAAAAACATGCCTGCGGTTAAATTTATCGAACGCCTCGATTTAGAACAAAAATGTCGCGTTTCACGATGGAAACCAACTAAATATTTCGCAGGTTCCGAGTTAAATATTTATCCAACTGATTGGCAAAATTTTGCCGATCAGTTTTATTTAACACCGGAGGTCCCCCGGTATCTATCCCGCTGGCCCGTAGAGTATCCATAAAATCCCGCACACTTAAACGAGACCTGATATCGTCTGCGCTATACAGCTCGCCGCGGGGGTTAAGGGCAAGGCCGCCTTTCTCGATCACATTTGCAGCCAGAGGGATATCAGCTGTGACAACAAGGTCCCCCACGCCAAGCCTTTTAACGATCTCATTGTCAGCGACATCCAGACCGGATGCGACCCGAATGAAATGAATGCAGCGCACCGACGGAATGCGCACAGCCTGATTAGCTACAAGCGTCAACTCCACTCCGGTACGCTCTGCAGCTTTAAATAAAATTTCCTTGATCACCACAGGACATGCATCGGCATCTACCCATATTTTCATGGCGCTCAACTTTATGCTCTTTCCAGTACTTTCAGTGCAACTTTTTCGACAATATCCTTTACCTTTTCTTTATACGAAAGCATATGTGGAGCCGACAAATGTGCCCGTAAATCCCCCAAGCTATCCCATTTTTCGACTATTGTGACAACATTCCCATTCAACTCCTGAGGAGGCAGGCCCGTAGGGACGTCAATGGTTGGCGCATACTCTATACATCCTTTTTCTTCAAGAACATGAGGGATATTGGATTTAAAAATCCCGACAAACTCAGCTACTCGACCTTCTTTAATATGTATTGATGCAATTACGTGTATCATTTGATGATTTCCTTAGCAGTCGAAAGTGTACATTCATTTATGAGTCTGTTGATTTATGAGAATTTTCGTTCGATATCAAGG
The DNA here is from genome assembly GCA_013139415.1 of Desulforhopalus sp. Classification (GTDB taxonomy): domain Bacteria; phylum Desulfobacterota; class Desulfobulbia; order Desulfobulbales; family Desulfocapsaceae; genus Desulforhopalus_A. Next base: position 851 of record WTAT01000353.1, on the reverse strand, counting down.
CAGACTCAATAAGTTCTTCTGGGGGTATCGACGACACCCTGATACTCAAAACGTGCTGAGGTGTTGACAATAGGGACGTTATACATTTTAATAAAAACATTAGTGTCCTACTCCACATTTCCTGTCATTCAGTTCAATACCCCCTCGGAGTCTGCCGCTTACCTATGGGGTTGTTAGTACATTGATAAAGATTGATCAGCAATCGAATAGATATAAATTAATAATTGCGTGAGTTATCCATTGAACAGTACCAATCTTTCGCGACGCAGATTCATTACAGCTTCTGCGGGACTCGCAGCAGGTATATTTATTGCGTCACCCTTCAAAAGCATGGCTTCTCAAGCTCAATATCACTCCCTTTCCTTTTACCATACCCACACTGGTGAAACCCTAAACCTTAATTTCAATTTAAAAACATGCAAACCTGATAATTCAAAAGAATTATACCACTTCCTTCGGGACTTCCGAACAGGTGCTGTCCATCCTATCGACACCCGATTACTTGACATGCTGTGCCGTCTCCAGAGACAAGTTGACAGTTCCGGAACTTTTGAGGTGATATCCGGATATCGCTCACCAGCCACTAACACAAAACTCCATAAAGCAAGCAGCGGTGTAGCAAAAAAAAGTCTCCATATGAAAGGCATGGCGATCGACATCCGGTTGTCCGATGTGCTAACTAAAAAACTCAGGGCCACAGCATGTGCCATGCAGGATGGGGGTGTCGGGTATTATCCAAAATCAGATTTTATCCATCTCGACACTGGCCGGTTTCGAACCTGGTAAGGTGCAATTCTCTGTACTTTTTTGTTTTCAAACAAAAAAATATTTGATTACGTATGAAACTCAGC
>WTAT01000167.1 GCA_013139415.1 Desulforhopalus sp. | reverse complement strand
AAAGTATTTTCAATTACGAGTTCCGCAAAATCGGAGAAAAAATGCCTGTTTATATATGGAAGGGGAAAAACTCTTACGGTGAAAAAAGAAAGGGAGAAGTGGAAGCAGTTGATCAAAAAGCAGCACTGGCTCAAGTAAGGCGGTTAAGAATAACCAACCCAATTGTTAAGGAAAAACCTAAGGACCTTTTAGAAAACATCTCCTTCTTTAAACCTAAGGTTTCTGGCAAAGACATCGTTATTTTTACCCGACAACTTTCGACTATGATTGATGCCGGTTTGCCCTTAGTTCAGGGCATCGAAATATTGGAAAAACAGCAAAGCAATCCAACTTTTAAAACCGCACTCGGAGAAATTCGGCAGGACGTTGAGGCAGGGTCGACTCTTGCCGATTCAATGCGCAAAAAACCAAAAGTATTTGACAACCTTTTCACCAACATGATTGAGGCTGGTGAAACAGGTGGTATTCTCGATACCATCCTTGGTCGACTCGCCACATTCATGGAAAAATCCATGGCCCTCAAAAAGAAAATTAAAGGGGCCATGACCTACCCTACTATCTGTCTGGCTATTTCTCTGCTCATTCTTGTCATCATCCTGGTTTTTGTAGTCCCTGTTTTCTCTAGTATGTTTGAAGATTTTGGATCAACTCTTCCAGTACCAACACAAATTGTTGTAAATCTCAGTGATTTTTTTAAGAATAATATTTTATACATAATATTCGCATTATTCGTTGTGGTTATGATTATTAAAAAATTTTATTCTACCGAAAAAGGAAAATTGTCCATAGACAAAGGATTGCTGCATTCACCTGTTGTCGGCATTCTTTTACGAAAAGTAGCTGTTGCCAAATTTACCAGAACTCTCAGCACCATGCTGCAAAGTGGTGTGCCCATTCTCGAAGCCCTGCAAGTTGTTGCGAAGACAGCCGGTAATAAAGTAATTGAGAATGCTGTGTTCAGGGTTGGTGATTCCATCGCCGAAGGACGTCCGATCGCAGAACCATTAGAGGAATGTGGGGTTTTTCCCAATATGGTCGTACAAATGATCAATGTTGGCGAAACTGTTGGGGCACTGGATACCATGTTAGAAAAAATTGCCGATTTTTATGATGAGGAAGTAGACCAGGCAGTAGATAATCTTACAGCCATGATTGAACCTTTTATGATGGTATTTCTTGGAGGAATGATAGGAGGTCTTGTTGTCGCAATGTATTTACCAATCTTCAAAATTGCCTCTGTTGTGTAGTGTATGAGTGACTTAGAAATGATTTTCTTGTTTTTTCATAAAAAAATCATTTCGTGAAGGAACTGATTCCGCTCTTTTCATTACCCCCTTGAAGGCTGCTCTTTTTAGTGAAGGTTATGAGTAACTCGTTTCTTTCTTTTATAGAATGTTTGACTTTCTGTATCAAAAGTTTATGATAAAGAAGGGTTTCATAACTAAAACAGACAATTATGGGGGAAATATGACTCTTACCAAAGCGGACTTAGTGCAGCAAGTATATAAAAACCATGAAGGGTTGACAAAAGCTCAGGCGACTGATTCTGTTGAGGCATTCCTACGCATTTCTAAAGATTCTCTAATAAGTGGATCAGATCTCCTTTTAAGTGGATTCGGCAAATTTAATGTCAAATACAAAAATTCGAGAAGGGGCCGCAATCCACAAACCGGTGATGAATTAACCCTCGATGCACGTCGTGTAGTTACATTTAAGCCTTCTGGAATACTACGCGAAAAAATTAACGAATCCTGATCAGACTTTTTATAGATCAAAGGTTAAGCATCTGTCTCTGGCACCTTTTTGAATTACTCTGGGAGTAGAGTCTTTCTCCCAGAGTAATTCGTTTTATATCCCGCAGCAAATGAGCAGATACGATTTTTAAATTCCCTGAAACGCATGAATCATGTTCATCTCCTGCCAGTCAATACCTCTGGATTCTATCAAATTAAGCACTGATTGGAACCTTCATCCTTGGGAGTTTGGAGTTATACCCAAAGATCTACAAAAATCTTTTGCCTTGAACGGTGTTATCCATCCACCTCTGGCTATAGCGGACTCCGACAAAACTTTTGTTATTGTTTCAGGAGCCAGGCGAATAGAATTCATCAGAAGATCAATTGGGGCATCGCAAATCGATTGTATGGTTATCGACAAAGACGCACCTCCCAGCTTCATCTTAAATCTCGTTCTGGCTGACCAGAGCAGTGCTTTCGAACTCTCTCTCGCAGAAAAAGCCCGGTTTATAGAAATAGCCTCCAGATTGTTAAAGAAAGAAGAAGTTGCTGCCACCTTCCTGGGAAAACTTCAGTTAAAAAAGGGACGTTCGACCATACCGAACTTACTAGATATCCTTCGACAGGATGGGAAAATAATCAAAGAGATCCATGCTGGTCGCATACAGGAGCGAATGGTTTCGGAAATTCTTTCACTCCCGGAAGAGGCTGACAGGCTTGCATTGGTGCAATTATTTATCAATCTCGGTATGGGAAATAGCAAGCAGAAGCGGTTTTTCAACCTCATCCGCGATATCGCGTTCCGAAACGGATCATCCATCAGTTCATTTTTACAGAAAAAGGAGATTACAGAAATTCTTGACCACAAGGATATGAACATCCCACAGAAAATACACCATCTTGGTAGCTTGCTACAGCACGAAATCAACCCCACGTCTTCACTGGCTGAAGTGGCTTTTGCAAAACAGGTCAATAGCTTGAATCTTCCAGAAAATCATTCAATTTCTCACTCACCCTCCTTCGAAAAAAACGATATTACCCTGTCAATCACTTTTAAAAATTTTGCTGATTGTGAGCAATACCTCAGCCAACAAAAAAAAGCATTCATTAACTAGTTTCCATCCGAAAACTGTTCTTTCGGATGGAAACTAACAAACGCTAGCGGTAACTCACCTGACCGGATATCAAAATATCGTCACCAAGACGTTTGTGCATAACATGCACCAGACGAGGTGCAGTACTGCGATCCTGTACATCATATCCTTCAATCAGCGAAACCCCTTGATCTCCGGCAAAAAGAGGCGCATAAAAGAGGTGCGCGAAATCAAACAGTTTCTCACGAAGAAATGCGCCGTGTAAACGAGCCCCCCCTTCAACAAGAACAGAGCAAATATTTTCCTTACCTAGCTTTTTTAGAAGTAAACGCAGATCTAATCCTTTGTCCGTACGATCAACTTCAATTAACTTAATCCCAAGATTTTGGAAGTCCTCTTTTTTAACCGCTGGCGCATCTGTCGCACAAATTATCCAAGTTGGCGCCTTCGAATCCAAATGATACACCTTAGAGGAGAGTGAAGTTGACAGATCAGTATCGAGGATAATCCTTATCGGATCTTTTGAGGCAAGGTGTTTTAGTCTAGTGGTAAGTGAAGGGTTATCAATTTCCACAGTTTTTCTGCCAACAAGGATGGCATCAACGGTGTTTCGAAGTTTGTGCACCTCATGTGCAGATTGCTCACCAGTAATCCAGCCTGCATGACCATACTGATAGTTCAACCTGCCATCCAGACTAACCCCTGCCTTCATAATGATCCAGGGTATCCCTTGGGTGATTTGCTTGATAAACGGAGAGTTCAGCGATTCACATTCCTGTTCAAGTACACCGCTTTTTACCTCAATGCCGTGACGTCTCAAGAAATCAATACCACTTCCATTTACCAGTGGATTTGGATCGGTCATGCCCACAACCACCCGTGACAATCCAGCATCCAGTATGGCCCGACTGCAAGGAGGTGTTTTTCCGGTATGGTTACAGGGTTCAAGGGTTACATAGATCGTTGCACCGACAACAGATTCAGAGGAATTGCGTAGCGCATTTATTTCCGCATGCGGTGTACCAGCCTTTTTATGGTAGCCTTTCGCAATTATCTGCCCATTTTTAACAATTACCGAACCGACGCAAGGATTAGGAGAAGTTCGGCCCACACCTTTCCTAGCTTCTTTTAGTGCCAAACGCATAAAATGTTTATCCTGCTTTTCCTTCATCAATTCCTCTAGAATCAAGTAGCGTTTTTAGTTCGTCCATAAACTCATTCACATCCTTAAATTGCCGATATACTGAGGCAAACCGAACATATGCGACTTCATCAAGGAGGGGTAACCCTTCCATAACCCATTCCCCCACAACCTCCGAAGGGATTTCCTTGATTCCATAATCCTGAAGTTTATGTTCAATATTGTCTGTGAACTCATCAATTTTGTCTCGGCTGACGGGTCGTTTCTCACACGCTTTTTCAAGCCCGGCGATAAGCTTGTGTCTATCCCACCCCTCCCTGCGTCCATCCTTTTTCACCAACACAGGCAACATTACCTCGAGACGTTCATAGGTTGTAAATCTTTGATCACAAGCCAGACACTCTCTTCTTCGTCTGGTGATAGTGGCATCTTTATTCAGACGCGAATCAATCACGCGATTATCCAGATGCTCACAATAAGGACATTTCACTGAACACCTCCCAACCAATTAAATATTTTGTTCATTTTTTTCAGATTCCATTGTCCACTTCTACATTGCCGTAGCTGTCTTTGTAATGTCTGAAATAAATAATATTGAATAATGGTCCCATTCTCTCAGTACCTGGTACAAGTAACAGTATAGAGAAGAAAGATAATACCAGAAAACAGTAAAGCCGATTTTGCTGCAGGCAAAATCGGCTTTAATAAAAATTTAACGATAAGACCATTTCATACTATTCACTGAATTTGGCAACCCTCGTCTGATGGCGCCCCCCGGTAAATTCAGTTTCAAGCCAAACATTTACCATCCTGATGGCATTGTCCGTTTCAAGAACCCGTGCACCAAGACAAAGAATATTGGCGTTATTATGTTCTCTGCTTAATTTCGCAGTATCTATATCAAAACAGTTAGCTGCCCTGATTTGCCTGTGCCTATTTGCAGCAATAGACATACCAATTCCGGTACCACAAACCAATATACCCCGCTGACAATCACCAGTAAGCATACTCGATACTGCCATTTCGGCAAAATCAGGATAATCTACTGAATCATTTGACGTGCAGCCAACATCGACTACATCCCATTCAGCCTGCAAAAGATTTTTTTTGATTACTTCTTTCAATTCAAAGCCACCATGATCTGCGGCAAGAACAATTTTCACTTTTCCCTCCAAGTACAACTCACGACCCAAACCGTTTCATTGCAACAACGGCATTGGTTCCCCCAAAGCCGAAAGAATTGGAAAGAGCAGCGCGAATATTCATTTCTCTTGCAACCTTAGGAACGTAATCAAGATCGCACTCCGGACTGGGGTTCTCAAGGTTAATAGTCGGCGGAGCAATCTGCTCATGCAGAGCCAGCGCCGTAAAAACTGCTTCGATGCCTCCTGCAGCGCCAAGCATATGTCCTGTCATTGACTTGGTAGAACTAATCGCCAACTTTTCGGCATGGTTTTGAAATACGGTTTTTATAGCATGAGTTTCACACTTGTCATTCAATGGAGTGGATGTCCCGTGCGCGTTAATGTAGTCAAAGTCCTCTGGTGCCAGTCCTGAATCATCAATTGCCATTCTCATTGCCCTGACACCGCCCTCAGCATCTTCGGGAGGAGCTGCGATGTGATATGCATCACTACTCAACCCGTAGCCACAAACTTCAGCGTATATCTTTGCGCCACGGGCAACTGCATGGTCATAATCTTCTAAAACAAGCATGCCAGCTCCCTCGGACATGACAAATCCATCTCGTCCTTGGTCAAAAGGCCTGGATGCTGTTTGAGGATCTTCGTTTCGATTAGACAAGGCCTTCATTGCAGAAAAACCGGCGACTCCAAGACCACAGATAACCGCCTCTGTTCCACCGCTCACGACCATATCGCAGGTTCCATATTTGATATGCCGATACGCTTCACCAACAGAATGTGTTCCTGCAGCACAGGCTGTAGATAAAGTGAGATTTGGTCCCTTAGATTTTATAGCCATCGATATGTGCCCGGAAGGCATATTGGGGATAACCATGGGTATGAAAAAGGGTGTAACTCTCTTTGGTCCTCGTTCAAGACTTACAGTATGGTATTTTTCGATTGTTGGTAACCCACCCATGCCACAACCGGTAATTACACCAACTCTTCCACAGTTTTCATCGGTGACCTCATAGCCGCTGTCCTCTACCGCCATTTGAGCGGCAACAAGGCCATATTGAACAAAAAAATCAAGGTGCTTAGCTGCCTTTTTTTCAAAAAAGTCCTCGGTTCGAAAATCTTTTACTTCCGCAGCAATTTTCACAGCATAATCACTGGTATCGAATCGAGTAATCAGATCAATGCCACTGACCCCTGAACAAATATTCCGCCAACTCTTCTCAACACCAGTACCAAGCGGTGTAACCAATCCAACACCTGTAATTACTACCCTTCGCTTCACAATAATTACTCCTGTTATTTATTGTTGCTATCACACCGTGTAAACGGGGGGTATACAAAAATTGCTACTATTCCTTAAATATCAAGTGATACTATTTCAACTTTTTAACGTAGTCAATAGCATCTTGTACGGTGGTGATACCCTCGGCGTCTTCATCAGGGATTTCAATATCAAAGCCCTCTTCCATTGCCATTATCAGTTCAACAAGGTCAAGTGAATCAGCACCAAGGTCATCAACAAATGAAGCATTTGCAACAACTTTTTCACTTTCAACACTTAACTGCTCAACAATTATATCTATCATTTCCTGTTCAACTGCCATTGTCATTCTCCCTTACTTGAAATTAGACACAGTTCTAAAAGACCATGTTCAATTATTTTACTAAAGTTTAATTACTACAATTATCCGTAAACCGGATTACATATACATGCCGCCATTTACATTGAGCGTTTGCCCGGTAATATAACGGCCATCATCAGATACAAGATATGCAACTGCACCGGCCACATCCTCAGTCCTTCCGAAGGTGGCAAGTGGAATTTCACTCTTAATCTGCTCTTGAGCTTTTTCGTCCAGCAGCTCAGTCATTTCAGTCTCGATATAGCCGGGTGCAACACTATTAACAGTAATGTTACGTGAAGCATACTCCCTGGCCATAGATTTGGTAAGTCCGATAAGCCCGGCTTTAGCGGCCGAGTAATTCACCTGACCAGGATTGCCAGCAACCCCAGAGACCGAAGAAATATTTACAATTCGGCCCCACTTTTTCTTCATCATCACCCTTGACGCGGCTTTAGCACATAGAAAGGAGCCCTTGAGGTTGGTGTTCATAACCTCTTCCCAGTCGGACTCTTTCATTCTGGCCATCAGGCCGTCTCTCGTGATCCCCGCATTATTTACCAGGATATCAACCGAGCCGGCGTCAGCAATTATTTTTTTGAATGCGGCCTGGACCTCACTGCTCTCTGCTACATCAAAACCTATGATTTCTGCCTTGCCGCCCGCTTCATGGATAAACTTTTGTGTTACTTCAGCGGCTGCAGGACGGCTGACGTAATTTATATATACATAGGCTCCCATGGAAGCAAGACGAATACAGATGGCACGGCCAATCCCACGACTTCCACCAGTTACCACAGCAACTTTTCCTTCCAGGTTCATGATTTACGACGCTCCCCAATCTTTCTGATCAATTTAGGGATGATTTCGAACAAGTCACCCACAATTCCGATATCAGCTACATTAAATATCGAAGCATGCTCATCTCTATTGATAGCAATGATGGTTTCTGCAGACTGCATACCTGCAACATGTTGCACTGCCCCTGAAATGCCGCAGGCAATATACAATTTAGGCGCCACAGTTTTGCCAGTCTGGCCAACTTGATGGGGATAAGGAATCCAGCCAGCGTCAACCACGGCCCTCGATGCAGATACTTTTCCCCCCATCGATTCAGCCAGTTCTCTTATCAGTTCAAAGCCTTTTTCACTTTCAAGTCCCCGACCACCCGAGACAAGAATATCAGCCTCCTGAATATTGACATGACCTCCTGCCGCCACAACGGATTCAAGTATTTTAACCCGACTCTTCAACTGAGAATCAGTTGGACTTACTTCAACAATATTTCCTTTTCGAGAACCATCAAACTCAAGTTCTTTCATGACGTTGGGGCGAACTGTTGCCATCTGCGGCCTTGTTGATTCCGAGACTATGGTAGCCATGATATTACCACCAAACGCAGGTCGAGTCTGCAGAAGCACACCGTCTTCTTCACGGATCTCCAATTTGGTGCAGTCGGCGGTAAGGCCTGCATTTAAGGTAGTCGCAACCCCAGGGATAAATGACCTGCCTATGGCAGTAGCCCCTGCCAAGACAATTTCCGGTTTGTATTCACGGATGATAGCTGCCATAACCCCGCTATAACTATCATCCCTAAATTCTCGAAGGGCTTCATGATCAGCAACATACACGACATCAGCACCGTGACCGATAAGCAATTGAGCAGTCTGTCCGGTTTCATGGCCGAGCAACAAAGCACTTAGCTGAACCCCTCGTGTATCAGCAAGTTCCCGGCCGATGCCTAAAAGTTCAAGTGAGACTTGTGAAAGTTCGCCCCTTCTATACTCGCAAAAGACCAAAATACCGGCCCAGGATGCTAAATCATCCTGAACCTGTTTTGATTCCACATCAAGGCTGAGCGCCTCGACCTCGCAACTTTCAACACACGCACCACACAGAGTGCAGGTGTCGCCGATAATTGCAAGCCCATCTTCTATGGTGATAGCCCCGAAGGGGCAGTTGTCTTCGCAAATTCCACATCCAATACAAAGCTCTTTACTTACTTCCAGCATATTTTTAATTCCCCGCTCTGTTACAGATATGGAATCAGCTTTTCAACAAGCTGATCAAGCTGTTCGTCTAGTGTGCCGGTTAAAACCGACCTTTCGCCTCTAGCCTCGGGCGGAAACACATTAACAACCTTGGTAGGAGAGCCGGGCAGACCAATGCAGGCGGAATCAGCTCCAATATCTTCTGCACTTAACCGGACAATTTCAGCTTTCTTGGCCTTCATTTTCCCTTTGAGTGAAGGCACTCGGGGTTCGTTAATGTTTTTTACAACTGTTAGCAGGGCTGGATAGTCAACTGCAACTACGTCGTAGCCATCATCCATCATCCGTTCGACAATAAGTCCGGTCTCTTTTCCTTCCAGCACCTTTTGTATACAGGTAAGATAGGGAATACCCAGACGAGTGGCAAGTCCTGGACCGACCTGTGCAGTGTCGCCATCAATGGCTTGTTTACCGCATAAAATCAGATCAAAGTTACCAATTTTTTTCAGAGCATGCTCTAGTGTATAAGATGTCGCCCAAGTATCAGCACCGGCAAAAGATCTATCTGAAACAAGAACCGCCTGGTCGGCACCACAACTAATGGCCTGCCTGAGCATTCCTTCAGCCTGCGGTGGTCCCATCGTCACAACAACGACCTCTCCCCCATGATTTTCTTTAAGACGAACAGCCTCCTCCAGTGCGTGTTGATCATATGGATTCATGATCGACTCTACACCTTCCCTGGCAAGCGTATTAGTAACAGGATCGAGACGAACATCCTTTGCATCCGGTACCTGTTTAACACATACGATTATTTTCATTCAACAACCTGTATTTAATAAAATATCAAAATCTACAACTAGCCTCTGATGAATATAGCAGAGGGATGCATTGGGGACATAATCAAGAGTATTCTTAAGAGTATTCTTTATTGAGTTCCTGACCGATAACATTTCGCTGGATCTGATTGGTTCCCTCATAGATCTGCAAGATTTTTGCATCCCTCATCATCTTCTCAGCAGGATATTCACACATATACCCATAGCCACCCATGACCTGAACTGCATCGGTCGAAACCTTCATAGCCACATCAGTAGCATAGGTTTTGCACATCGCTGATGCCTTCGACATATCTTTTGGATGTGCCTGAATATGCTTTGCAGCAGAGTAGACAAGAGCTCTAGCAGACTCAATACCTATCGCCATATCAGCCAACATATGTTGAACTGCCTGAAAAGCGATAATTGGTTTGCCAAACTGTTGACGCTGTTTTGCATATTTGACAGCCTCATCAAGCGCGCCTTGTGCCAGTCCAACTCCCAGGGCCGCGATTCCAGGCCTGGAGAGGTCCAGCGTTTTCATGACGGTTATAAAGCCGGTTCCAGCACGGCCAATCAATCGATCTTTGGGAATACGACAGTCCTTAAAAATCAGCTCGGTGGTAGAAGAAGCCCTGATTCCCATTTTCTTTTCTTTGGGTCCGCAGGAAAAACCGGGGTCGCCTTCTTCTACAACAAAAAGTGAAGCCCCCCGAGGTCCACGGCTCCTGTCAGTAATCGCCACAACAGAATAGATTTGCGCCTCACCGCCGTTGGTAATCCACTGTTTTGTGCCATTTAGCACCCACTCATCACCATCAAGTACAGCGGTAGTCTGAATTCCAGATGCGTCTGAACCGGCATTGGCCTCAGTCAGACCAAAAGCTCCGAATTTTTTACCAGCCGCCACATCGGGCAGATATTTTTGCTTCATCTCTTCGGAACCACTAATAATAATGGGGTACACACCAAGAAAATTAGCGGCAAAAGCGGTTCCTACTCCAATACACCCGCGGCCGAGTTGCTCAACCGTGAGCGCTATTTCCAAACAGCCACCACCAAAACCGCCATATTCTTCAGGAATCGGAACTCCAAAAAGATCGGCTTGAGCCATTTCATTGAGAATCGCCCGGGGAAACTCATGCTTTTCATCGAGTTCAGCACGGATCGGTATTATTCGTTCATCAGTGATTTGGCTAGCAATATCGACAATCATCTGTTGTTCTTCAGATAAAAAATAATCCATACTCACATCTCCTGTTTACCACTTAATCAGGGTTGCTCCCCAGGTAAAACCACCCCCGAAGGAACAAAATAAAACTGTATCACCTTTAGCAATCAAACCGCTGCTGTTTGCTTCATCAAGTGCAATTGGGATTGATGCAGCGGATGTATTACCATACTTGGAAACGTTTATAAATACTTTACTCTGTGGGATATCAAGCCTAGCAATCAATTTATTAAGAATCCTCATATTAGCCTGATGCGGGATAACAAGGCTCAGGGATTCTTTGCTGATTTTTTCTCTTTCAAGAAGCCCAAAAACTGCATCTTCCATGGCTCGTACTGCATGCTTAAAAACCTCGCGGCCTTCCATCTGAATATAGGCACCGGGATTTCCCTCAACGATTAGATCCGGATTGAAACTTTCGGGTGCATGCATACGAAGGAGCTCACCCAGACTTCCGTCAGAACGCATATTCGAGCCGATTAGCCCACGGTCACTATCGGAATAGCCACAAACAGCCGCCCCGGCACCATCACCAAAAAGAATACAGGTATTCCTGTCCTGCCAGTTAAGACGACTTGATAAGGTTTCTGCACCGATAACCAGAACCTTCATGGAATGATCCGCCTGGATATATTTATCGGCAAGATCGAGCCCGTAAAGAAACCCGGAACAAGCGGCATTAAGATCATAGGCGAAGGCATTTTTCGCACCAAGTTCATTCTGAACAAAACAGGCGCTCGATGGCATAAGCATGTGGGAACTTATCGTACCCAGGACAATCAGGCCAAGTTCCTCCGCAGAGACTCCCGCAGCCTCAAGGGCTTTTTGGGCAGCCTGCGCAGCAAGCTGATAGGTCTTTTCTCCCTTGCCTCCTATATGCCTGCTTTCAATGCCGGTTCTACTTTTTATCCAATCAGCACTCGTGTCAACAATCGATTCCAGTTCGACATTGGTGAGAACCCTTCCAGGTAAACATGAACCGGTCCCTAATACTACAGTTCCCATTACACCTCCGAATGTTCAACATTATTGCTGGTAGCAAGACTGTCCAGAATATCCCTGTTGATATTGCCTTTAGCCATTTTTGCAGCTTCCAGAATGGCATTTTTAATCGCATGAGAGCTTGACTTGCCATGGCAGATTAGTCCGATACCATCTATACCTAGGAGTGGAGCCCCGCCATATTCTGCGTAATCAACGCGCTTCTTAAAAGATTTAAATGCATGCCTTGCAAGCAAATATCCAATTTTTGCTCGGAACGATTTGACTATTTCGTCTCTGAGCATTTGCATGGCAGCCTCAGCAAGTCCCTCACTGACCTTAAGACACACATTACCTACAAAGCCATCACAGACAATAACATCCACATCACCCTGAAAGACATCGCGTCCCTCAACGTTTCCAATAAAATTCAGAGAACTCTTTTCCAAAAGAGGATATGTCTCTTTTATCAGACTGTTGCCCTTTCCTGTTTCTTCGCCGATGGATAGCAGTCCCACCCGCGGATTCGCGACATCATTGATGCGGGAAAACGCAGAGGCCATCACTCCGAATTGGAAAAGATGCTGTGGACGACAATCGACGTTTGCACCTATATCCATCAGCACTACAGGTTTTTTGAGGGTCGGAAAAATTGATGCAATCCCTGGACGGGAAATACCACCCAATCGGCCAAGTTTGCGGGTTGCTGCTGCTAATGTCGCACCAGAGTTGCCAGCACTTACGGCAGCATCAGCCTCTCCATTACGAACAAGATCAAAAGCGACCATTATGGAGGCATCTTTTTTCTTTCGAATTGCATCAACAGGATGTTCATTCATATCAATAACCTGAGATGAATGAACTATCTTAACCTGCTTTGCTGTCTTAGAATCAGGCGCTAACGTATCGAGATGTTTAGCTAAAAGGACCTCATCGCCTACCAGGCTTACGCAAACACCCGTCTGCCTGACGGCTAGCAGTGCCCCGGCAATCAATTCCTCTGAGCCATTGTCTCCACCCATGGCGTCCAGGGCTATTTGCACACTACTCTCCTATTCTATTTCAGTATCGAGAGAGTAAACAGTTCTCCCTTTGTACTTGCCACAACCGCCACATAAACGATGCGGTTCTTTGGGTTCGCCGCACTCTCCACAAACTGAAAGTCCGGGTGCAGTCAGAGCATCGTGGGAACGTCTTTTCCGAGTACGGGAATGGGAATGTCGTCTTTTGGGTAAGGCCATTTTATCCTCCAAATTTGGTATGTATCATACCATTTTGTTTATTTAGTCAACTGTTGGTGAGTTTTTTAAGAACAGCGAAAGCCGAACTACTCTTATCCAAAGAGCAACAACATGCTTCATTGTTCAAGACAACCCCACACCCAGCACAGATACCTTTACAATCTTCACTACAGAGATTCCTCAAGGGGAAAGCCAGATATGCCTGCTCCCTCAAGATCTCATCAACATCAATTTCTGGTTCTTTTAGATAAAGAGTAATGGCATCCTCGTCACTACATTCAATATCTCGAAGTTCAAAAGCCTGTTCTTTTCTGGTTGAAACCAGATACACAAACTCACAATGTATTTTTTTTCTTACCTGCTCTCCGCACCTGTCACACGCGACTACACGCTGGCCCTCCAATTTACCCTTGAGAAGCACAATCTCGCTATCACGCTTGGAAATACTAATATTTGCCGTGGCAGTAAGAAGAAAATCCTCTTTTCCGTGATAGAACCAATCGCTATCACTTATTGTATATCGACGAGCTTCCCCGGTGATTTCATCAAAAGGCAGTATCATAAAACAAGAATGCGCTCAAGATAAGCAATGAATAAAAAAATAAAAAGAAAGGAAAAATAATCAATTTATCTCGGATTGGCTAGAAAAAAATACCTAAAAAGTAAAAATCAATTCGACAGGAGGTCAAAAACCTTGAAATGGCAAGTAGTTAGCAAGATTGAGATAACTCAACTATCGCCAGATTAGAGAACATGGGCAAGACGCTCAGAATTCTTCTCCAGACGCAATGAAACTCTATTTAACAACCACTTCAGTAACTTGATTACCAGAACAGGAGCCTCATCAACCAATATATCGAACGCTTCCCGAGAGAGGACAAGAAGTTCAGAATCTTTTACCGCCGTAAGGGTGGCACCACGGGTTCGGTGGCCGAGCAGTCCTCTTTCACCGATTGGTGCTCCGGGGTCAAGAAGAGCAACGACCTGCATTCTTTCCCCAAAACCGGTCTTGTTTTGTACAGCAACCTGTCCAACCTGCAGGAAATATAAACAGTCGGCAGAATCACCTTTTTGACATACCTGCGTGCCAGCCACAAAGGAAACACTCTTCATGACCGCCAACAGAGTTTGAACCTCAGCTTTTTCAAGAAAGTTGAAACAACACCCTTGCAACTCAACACTATATTCAACCATAGGCTGTTTACAGAGCCTCCTCAAGAAACGAGCGGTTCTTATCTTCCAACACTTTAACCAAGCCCTGGTAGTCATCCTTTCGCAGTATTGATTTAAATTGTTCCTTATAGTTTCTCACCAGACTGACTCCCTCAATGTTTATATCGTACACCATCCACCTGGACTCAGTTTTTCTCATAATGTAATGCACTGGAATTTTTACGCCGCGGTTTTCTATGAGAGTCGTAACCTGGGCTCTTTGACCTTTAATTCTTTCTGCAACAAACTCTATTTCCTGTCCAGAATAGCTCTCAAGTTTACCAATGTATACATTTTCCAATAGCTTCGTCATCAGTGCAGTAAATCGATCTCGTTCTTGATTGTCAATCTCTCGCCAGGTTTTCCCAAGGACACGTTTTGACATCTCTCTGAAATCAAAACGATTTTTAATAAGTGACAGGATCTTATCCCTTCGCTCGACAAGGTGAGCATCCCCCTTCAAATTCTCATCTCCCAAAACAGCAGTCAGATCACTTAATGCAGGTTTAAGATCGGCAGTGGGACTAGTCTCATTTGCCCAGACAACCCCAAACGATAGCCCACAAAGCACGACAACCAGCAAGAGTATTTTTTTCATATATTATCTCAATAATTCAGGGATTGTAACACCATGTAACAACCATGTTTTCAAGACACTTAGCCCCCTCAAGGGGTTACCGAAAAGCGTCCCGTCTATCAGGGTCAGTCTGCACAACCCACTACTTTGCACTGCCAAAAGCAAATTTACTGATAAGAGACTCAATATCGAGCGACGACTCGGTCTCTACCAGCAGCTCTCCGGGCTTGAAAAACTCTTCGTCGCCCCCAAGGCTCAACTGAATATATTTATCGCCAATTATTCCCTGCGACTTCACCGAAGCCATGGAATCGATGGGTACCTTCAGGCTGTTATCAATTTTAAAAGATAAGACAGCAAGCTCATCCTCCCCAAGTTCAACCTGTGACACCTCACCTACCACAACACCAGCAACCTGCACGGATGCGCCTTTTTTTACCCCGGCGACGTTGTCAAATTCGGCTTTAATAACATATGTTTTACTGTCAGTTAAAAACGACACCTCGCCTAACTGCAAAGCAAGATACCCAAAGGCAGCAAAACCAATGACCATAAACAGTCCAACAACCATTTCTAAAGTATTCTTTTTCATTATTCCACCAGGTGACTTTGATAAATGTCTCCCATTGTTTTTTGAACAAATTTCTGGATATAAGGTTTGTCGGACCACTGAATTTCCTCAGGGCTGTCAAATACATCCATTTTCCCATCTTGTAATAGTATAACTTGATCAGCCAGGTTAAAGATTTTCGGTATATCGTGACTTACTATGACAGAAGTAAATCCAAATTCAGCCTTTGTTCTGACAAAAAGATGATAAATCTCCTGGGTCATAACCGGATCGAGACCCGTGGTCGGTTCATCGAAAAGCATGATCGAAGGCTTAAGTTGCATGGCACGAGCCAGTCCCACCCTTTTTTTCATCCCGCCACTCAACTGTGCCGGATACTTTTCCTCATGACCGGTTAGTTCAAATTGAGCAAGTGTCGCTGCGACCCGTTCGCGAATCTCATCTTCACTATTTTTAGTCCGCTCTCTGAGTGGGAGCGCAACATTTTCAAAAACAGTCAACGAATCAAAAAGTGCCGACCCCTGGAACAATACACCAAACTGGGTACGGAGCTGCTCAAGCTCAGTTCCCCTAAACCCGGTGACATCCTGATCATGGATAAAGATTCGCCCGGAATCAGCTTGCATAAGTCCGAGAACAAGCTTAAGAGTAACGCTTTTCCCTTGGCCACTTCCCCCGGCAATCACCGTCGTCTTACCTGCCGGAATAGAAAAATTGACACCATCAAGTACATACTGGACGCCACCATCTTTTTTAGCAAAACTCTTGACTACATTTTTAAATTCAATGGCAGAAGTCATTACAAGAGCACCGCAGTCAAAAGATAATCAAAAACGAGTACGGATATGGAGGAAAGTACAACGGCCTGGGTGGTTACCCGGCTAACACTTTCCGCACCAAACCCAGCCCCACGAATTTCCCGGACAAAATATCCCCGCCCTGAACAGATCCAGACGACCAGCAGGGCAAAAACAAAGGACTTTACTACTCCAAGCTGGATATCGTGATTGGTCACGCTCGTCGTCATACCTTGAATATAACTGCCGGGACTAACATCCATCAACCCTACGCCAGCCATATAGCCGCCAGCAATACCAACCACATCAAAAAAAGCGGTTAAAAGAGGCATAGAAATGAGCATGGCGAGAAACTTCGGGGTAATAAGATATCGAAACGGATCGATAGCCATACAATCAAGTGCATCAATCTGCTCGGAGATTTTCATAATACCGATTTCGGCACACATAGCGGAACCAGCGCGACCAGCAACCATCAACGCAGTCAAAACTGGTCCGAGTTCCATAATGAGGGTAAGAGAAACGGCGGAACCAAGCATCCCTTCGGCACCGAATTTATTTAATGAATAGTACCCTTGAAGACCCAGCACCATACCGGTGGACAATGCTGTGAAGAAGATAACTGCCAGAGAGCCCGCACCGATAAAGTGCACTTGCCGTACAAGTTCTTGCAATCTAAACGGACGCCTGAACGTTCCCCGGAAGGACTTCAGAAGAAAAAGCGCCATTCGTCCGAGATCAGTCAGCACATAAATCCCGATATTACCGAGCCGTGCAATAAGATTACTTTTCATAGAATGTGCGTCCCTGATAATTCTGGGATCATAAACAAATTCAACATATTCATTTGTTTTTCACTATGAGACATAGATAATTGCGAGCCTACGCTTACCTGCTCGAAATCGAGGCGTTCGACAAACTCAGAGCAATAAATGTTAAGCTGGATGTCCATTTCAAGATGAAAAACAGCTATTGTTTAAAAAAGGGTCACGACCTAGAATATAGACTGACTGGCAAGAAGTCAATGCCTAGCAATTCTTCACAATTAATCTAACTTTGCTTAGAATATTTCTCAAAAAAATATCTTGACTCCAGAGGTGCCAGGCTGTGCTGAATATAGTGCCTCACTCCAGATTTCCTGTCATTCAGTTCAATACCCCCTCAAGGGGGTATTGAACTGAATCCTGGCTTATTTTCCCGTTTACCGGGGTTAGTTTTTCCTGGGGTCATATGTTTCCCGCAATGCTTCACCTATAAAAATAAGAAGTATCAGCATACCGACCAAGACAGCAAAAGCTGATAGCGAAAGCCACCACGCCTCAATATTTCCCTTTCCCTGTGCAAGTAATTCACCAAGGCTAGGGGTGGATGGTGGCACCCCAAGACCTAAAAAGTCAAGGCTCGTAAGAGCCAATATCGCTGCGGAAACCCGGAAAGGAAGAAAGGTGATGACCGGCGTTAAGCCATTGGGCAACAAATGTCGCCACATTATGGTCACATTTCCTACCCCCAGAGCCCGGGCTGCGTTGACATATTCAAGATTTCTGCCTCGTAGAAATTCTGCCCGAACATAATCCGATAACCCCATCCAACTGAACAATGAAAGTAAAAAAAGCAGAAGCAAGATACTCGGCTTGAATATCGAGGCAAAAATTATCAACAGATACAACTCTGGCATAGCCCCCCATATCTCAATGAATCGCTGAAAGATGAGATCCGTACGACCACCAAAGTATCCCTGAACCGCTCCTGCGACAATCCCGACCAGAGTACCTGTAAAAGTGAGTGCCAACCCAAAAAGGACACTCAACCTGAAGCCGTAAATGATTCTAGCCAGTACGTCCCTGCCCCTGTCGTCGGTACCGAAAAAATTTTCTTTGGTCGGAGGCGAGGGGACAGGACCGCTGACCTCCAGATTAATAGTATTGTAACTATTTTTATTAACAGGAAACAGTACGAAATTACCGTGTTCCTGCAATTTTTCGAGGATAAAGGGGTCACGATAGTCAGTTTCGGTCTCAAAATCGCCGCCAAAAGTGACCTCCGGATACGAAACGAAAATCGGAAAATAAAATTTTCCATCATATTTTACCAGCAGAGGTGAGTCATTACTGACGACCTCAGCCATCAAACTTATTCCGAACAGAATTGCAAAAAGAATGAGGCTGTAATACCCACGCCTGTTGCGTTTAAACCGATGCCAGGTCTTGGCCCTACGCCTTGTTACTGCCAGTTTCAGTTTTACACCGGGATGCGCTCTACTCATCTAATCCCTCAAAACTGATGCGGGGATCAACCACCACATAACTCAAATCGGACAGTAATCGGGAGATAAGCCCTATAAGAGTAAAAAAATAAAGGGTGCCGAGAACTACCGGATAATCACGATTGAGAACGGACTCATAGGCGAGCAGCCCCATGCCGTTCAACGAAAAAATGGTTTCAATGAGCAGGCTGCCTGTAAAAAATGAGGCAACAAAATAACCAGGAAAACCGGTTATGATGGGGATGATGCCGTTTCTGAAAACATGCTTGTACAACACCTGTTTTTCAGGAAGGCCTTTGGCCCGTGCAGTAAGTACATACTGTTTTCGAATCTCTTCAAGAAATGAGTTTTTTGTGAGCATGGTCATAACAGCGAGGCTGCCGACGGCGGTGGCCGTAATAGGCAAGACCATGTGCCAAAGATAGTCGAGTATTTTCAAGCCTAAACCCAGCTCATTCCAATCGTCAGACACAAGACCGCGAAGCGGGAAAACCGACCAGAAACTCCCCCCCCCAAAGAGGACAATTAAAAGGACCCCCAAAACAAATCCAGGAATTGCATACCCAACAAGGATAACGGACGAACTGATGATATCAAAGCGCGAACCATCTGCCACAGCCTTTTTAATTCCTAAGGGGATACAAACCCCGTAAACAATCAAAAAACCCCAGAGACCAAGCGACATAGAAACCGGCATCCGGGATACAACCAACTCAACAACGCTTTGATGATAATAGTAGGAAGTTCCGAAGTCGAAGACGATATAATTTTTCATCATATTGAAAAAACGGGTCGCAGGGGGCTGGTCGAATCCGTAGAGTTTTTTCAATCGATTAATTTTTTCTTCATCAAGGCCAGAACCCCCCCGGTACATCGTGGATGAGCTTGCTCCCACCTCCGCACCTCCCCCACTAACCCCTTCTATCTCACCTATAATCTTTTCAACCGGACCACCGGGTACAAACTGAGTAATCGCGAAGGTGACCACCATGACCCCAAGCAGGGTCGGTATCATCAGAAGGATTCTTTTGAGGATATATACAACCATCATTTTCTCACCGACAAGTTTTTATTCTGCGACTCTTTATTTCCAATAATAAGAAAAATATTACAAATAGACAGTATAAAAGAAGAATATTTCTTGTCTTTTATCCGCCTTTATGTCTTTTTAAGCAGAAGATTACCGAGAAAAATAGTCCTTTTGGTGAATACGTAATTATTTTCAACCAAACCCATTGAAAAGAGCGGAATAAGTTCCTTTACCAGATGATATTCTTGTAAAAAAGATAAAAATCATTTCTAAGTCACTCATCAGCCAATCGTATGGAAAAAATTAAGACTTTTATTCAAAACGAAGCAGACCTGAACACGCTGATACACCTGGCCCGAAAAACCGATGCCGTCGCTCTGGATACAGAATTCGTTTGGGAGCGTACTTACTACCCGCAACTGGGCCTAATCCAGATAGCACTATCCGACGAAGATTGCTATCTCATCGACCCTATAGCTATAAAAAACTTACAACCACTGGGGAAACTTCTTTCAGACCGGGGTGTCATCAAAATTCTCCATGACGCCCCACAGGATCTTGCAATCCTCCAGCGAGCAACAGGAGCGACGCCGCAAAACATCTTTGATACACGATTGGCAGCAGGGTTTTCCAACCTTCCCGCCACTCTTTCCCTGGTGAATCTGGTGGAGGAGCTCCTCGACATAACTCTTTCTAAAGATGAAACTCGTACAAACTGGCTGCAGCGACCACTCAGCGAAGAGCAAACACGATATGCCCTCGACGATGTCCGATATCTCCGGGCAGTTAGAGTGGTTCTTCTTAACCGGATAATCGGCCCGAAAATTAAATCCTGGCTGCAAGAAGAGTTGAACCTGCTCAACAATCCGGCCAGCTATTCCGGACCAGCCGACAATGCACGATTTCGAAAGATTAGAGGAAACAGCCACCTCGACAGACAGGGATTAGCCATTCTCAAGAACCTGACGACTTGGCGTGAGGGTGTGGCAAGAAAAGTGGACAAGCCCCGGGGACACGTGATTAAAGACACTCTTCTTCTTGAAATCGCCAGACAAAAACCTATAGCCACCACCGATCTCAAAACGAAGACAGGGCTCTCGGAAAAAGCCACAACAAAATATGGCAAGGTTATAACAGCAATCATCGGAACTACCTTAGAGCGACAGGAGTCAACCTACCCAGAGCCCCACTATTCGATACGGCTCTGCAAAAGCGACAAAACCAGCATGGAAAATCTCCAGAAGCTCATCTCTTTAAAATGCGAATTACTAGGTATTGCCCCCAGTCTTCTCGGCAACAGTTCAGAACTTAAACGACTTGTAAAAACGCTTAATTCCACCAAAAAAGATGCGCCAGAACAGTTGCGCCAAACAGACGGCTGGAGGAAACATTTTCTCGAGGATTTTTTTAGACAGAACAGGAAAATGTGATTATTTAGTGCCTTATACCAGATTTCCTGTAATAAAAAACAAGAAATCTTGAGAGTGTATTGAAATTGGTCACTTAAAGTGACCACCAAGGCACTTACACCCCTCAAGGGGGTACCGAACTAAGCACCCCTCAAGGGGGTACCGAACTGAGCACCCCTCAAAGGGGGTATTGAAAAGAATCCTGGCTTATTTTCCCGTTTACCGGGGTTAGTTTTACCAATCATCCGTATCTGCGCTGCAGGTTAATCCTAAGCGACAAAGTGTCAGAAGAACAGGTCTTAGTTACAAACAATGAGTAAACCTTCAGGAGACAAAACATGCCAACGTTCTTACAAAAAACGCTACTGCAGTATTGCATGCTTATAACGGTCATCTCCTGCCTTTCTTCGGCAGCTATAGCAGCCGAAAAAAACAACTATGTTGGATGGGAAGAGGATTCTCCTTACAATGGCTACTACAATTACCAAGAAAGAGATTCTCTTAAAGGGAAAATCGTACAATTCAAGAAAATTACCCCGTTGCCTGGCATGAGTCCTGGAACAGCTTTCGTCCTGAAGGAAGGTGACGAAAAAATTCTCGTCCATCTTTGTCCAGTGGCCTATAGCTCCCCAAAAGAAACCGGTATTCGTAAAGGAATCAAGACCAAGGTAAAAGGATGCTGGGCACTGATAGATGGGCAGGATGTATTTATAGCTGCAAAGGTCAAACAGGGCGACACTTTTGAGTTTAAGGTGCGTTTAACTAAAGATGGTAGACCTTTTTGGAGTTTCAGCCCGGAAGAACTGGCAAAAGAAAAAGCCTCCCAATGACGATTTACACACTGACAAATATCTTTACACACCGGCTTTGCTGGGTCGACGAAATCATTTTACCCTTGCCGAGAAGAGCTGCAGCTGGATAATTATTCCTTTGCTGACGGCGACTTACAGACTTCGGGATTTTCCCGACACAAAAATCCAAGGTTTCTTTTGGCCACCCCATTGCCGCCACCGGCAGCAATAGTCCACCACTTAAAAGCCTTAATAAGATTTTTTTTGACGCCCAATCCTTTTGCATAATTATACCCCAACCTGCTCTGGGCAAGAACAAATCCATGCTGAGCTGATTTCATCCACCATAAAAAAGCTTTCTCCTCATCACGCTCAACGCCCTCCCCTTTTGACAACATTCTACCAATATTATACTGGCCGAAAGGATCGCCATTTTCTGCAGATTTTTGGTACCAGTACGCAGCCTTGGCACTATTCTGTTCAATACCGAGTCCCTTACTGTATCTCCAGGCCAAAGTATTCTGGGCCAGAACATATTCCTGCAAAGCTGCCTTTTCATACCATTC
>WTAT01000102.1 GCA_013139415.1 Desulforhopalus sp. | reverse complement strand
TTCATAAGAGTTAAAGGGAGTAACATTATGTTTTGTTTTCAATGTCAGGAAACTGCGAAAGGTACCGGATGCACTGTTAAAGGCGTTTGCGGGAAACAAGAATCGACAGCTAACCTTCAGGATCTGTTGATCTATGATCTTAAGGGAATTGCAGTACTTGCCAAAGGATTAAAAGAAGCGGGCGTACAGATCGAGAAGAGTACCGGGCTTTTCATTGCTCAAGGCTTGTTTACCACCATCACGAATGCCAACTTTGACAATACAAGTCTGGAGAGTTGGATCAAACGTTCCCAGGCAATAAAAACACGGCTCAAGGCCCAATTTGACGCAGTTTCATCCGAGGCAGAGAAGGTCTCCATCCTAACCAAACTCATGCAATTTCTCGGTTTAAGTCAGGAAAGTTCCGCTTCTGCACAGCTTGATGCATCCGCACTCTGGTTTTCAAGTGACCTCACCACCTTCCAGGAAAAAGCTAAAACAGTGGGTGTGCTGGCCACTGAAAATGAAGATGTCCGATCTCTGCGGGAGCTTCTTATTCTGGGACTAAAAGGGATTGGCGCCTACGCAGAACATGCAGCGGTACTTGGCGTTGAAAAGGATGAGGTTTATGACTTTGTCATTGAAGGGATGGCCTCAACCACCGAAGATCTCTCGGTTGATGAGATGGTTGCTCTGGTTTTAAAAGCCGGCGAATGTGCTGTCACCACCATGGCAGCACTGGATGAGGCCAACACCTCAACCTATGGCAATCCTGAAATTACTGAGGTGAATCTTGGGGTAAGCGATAAACCCGGTATTCTTATCAGTGGCCACGATTTGAAAGATATGGAAGAATTGCTCATCCAGACCCAAGGGACAGGAGTTGATGTTTATACTCATGGTGAAATGCTGCCGGCCAACTATTATCCAGGCTTTAAAAAATACGACAACCTTAAAGGGAATTATGGTAGCTCCTGGTGGCATCAGAATAAAGATTTTGAGACCTTTAATGGTCCGATCCTTATGACCACCAATTGCATAATCCCAATTAAGGAATCCAATTCCTATCAAGAGCGAATGTACACCACAGGAATGGCGGGATATCCCGGGGTGACCTATATTGGTGATAGAGAAGGCAGGAGTGCTAAGGATTTCTCAGCAATCATTAAACAGGCAAAGAACTGTTCTGCGCCAGAGGAGATTGAAACCGGAACTATTGTCGGCGGATTTGCCCACAATCAGTTCCTGGCTCTTGCTGATAAGGTGGTTGAAGCAGTGAAATCCGGTGCAATAAAACGCTTTATTGTTATGGCCGGTTGCGATGGTCGACAGAAGGGCCGGGCTTACTTTACTGAAGTTGCTGAGAAGCTTCCCGCAGACACGGTGATCCTCACTGCCGGCTGCGCTAAATACAGATATAATAAGCTGAACCTTGGTGATATCGGCGGTATTCCGAGAGTACTGGATGCGGGACAGTGCAATGACAGCTACTCGCTTGCAGTGATTGCCCTAAAACTGAAAGAGGTCTTCGAACTCGAAGATATTAACGAGTTACCCATCTCCTTTGACATTGGCTGGTATGAGCAGAAAGCGGTGGCTGTTCTTCTGGCCCTGCTGCATCTTGGCGTTAAGGGGATCCGTCTCGGACCCAGTTTGCCAGCTTTTGTTTCCCCGACTGTGCTCAATGTCCTGGTTGAAAATTTTGACATAAAACCCATCAGTAATGCCGAAGATGATATTGCCGCTATGATGCAGGGTCAGTAAGGACAAACGATTTACATAAAGAAGTAAACAAGGACAGTGGAGGTAACCCCGCTGTCCTTGTTTAATTTTAAACCTTGCCCAATACATTCTCCTCAACAGCTTTCCACGATCCATTCCCCCCCTGTGTTCTTATTTCCTTGGCGCTTATTTGCTGGAGAGTTAGAAAATGTGATGGTATCTTTCATATTGCACTTGATATAGCTGATGTTATGTTTCGGCCTTATGTCTTACATGCTTAGCCACAGGTGAAATAATGATCGACAAATTTGAAGATTTTGGAGCAAGAGTAAAAGCGATACGTGCTCAGCTTAGCATAAGTCAGGAAGATTTTGCCCATGCTCCAGGGGGGAAGCTTTGCCACGATTAACCGCTGGGAGAACGGAAAAACATCGCTATCCAGACTGGCACGAAAACAGTTTGAACAGTTTTGCGAAGAAAAGGGTATCGATCCGGCAGAGGGGGGAGATAATCAATGAGTTACAACGAACAGGAAACCTCAAGGTTGGCAGATGCCATCATTCTTAACAGTATTAAGCGATGCAAACCGCAGAAGTGCTCTCTTAGGGAGGTTCTTGAGGAGGTTAAACAGGGTGTTGGTGAAAACTGGGCCGATTTTCCCGTACTCGGAGCAACGCGAGGCGGTCTGGCTCCAGCCAAGGAACCGCCCGGTAAAAAGCCTGAACGTTACAAACTTGTTATTCCAGGTACGGTTTTCTACAACCCTATGCGTATCCTCTCTTTGGCTAGGGGCGCGGTGCGGGAACGTATACTTTTCAAGTGTCTGGCAGAGGGTGAGATTGAACTTCCAAGCATTGCTCTGCAGAAGAAGGCCTCCACTGCTTTAGCTGAGTTAAAACCAATGCGAGGTGCAATTGAACAAAAACTAAATGACATCAATTTGCTCCCCCAGAAAATCCTGGCGAAAGCCTTTGAGAAATAATGATGACAGAGAAACCGAGCAACAAAGAAGAGCACGAGTTGGCATTCTCCAAGGGGCAACTGCTGGTTTATCAAACCGATGACGGGCAGGTGAAGCTGGAGGTCCGGCTGGTGGGGGAAACGGTTTGGCTGACCCAGCAGTTGATTGCGGAGCTGTTTCAGACCACAGTCCCCAATGTCAGCATGCATATCCGTAATGTTTATGAGGAAGGAGAGTTAACGCCGGAGGCAACTGTTCAGAAATTCTTAACGGTTCGTCAGGAGGGCACTCGACAGGTACAACGGAACCTCGATTACTATAATCTGGACATGATTATTTCCGTGGGATATCGGGTCAAAAGCACGGTGGCCACACGTTTTCGCATCTGGGCGACACAAAAACTGACAGAGTTTATTAAGAAGGGTTTTGTGCTGGACGACGAACGTTTGAAAGAACCGTCGGGTGGTCGTTATTTTGAAGAGCTGCTGGCGCGTATCCGGGATATCCGGTCGTCTGAAAAAGTCTTCTGGCGCAAGGTGCTGGATATCTATGCAACCAGTATCGATTATGATGCGAAGGCGGAAACGTCCCGTGCCTTTTTCAGGCAGGTTCAAAACAAGATGCACTGGGCGGCCCACGGCCATACCGCGGCAGAGGTGATTTATCAACGTGCCGACGCAAAAGAACCTGATATGGGCATCACCGTCTATCCGGGCAATAAATTGCTCAAACGCGATGCGGAGATTGCTAAGAACTATCTGTCCGAAGATGAACTGAATATGCTGAACCGGATGGTGACGGCATACCTCGAAGTGGCGGAAATCCAGGCACTGAACCGCAATCCAATGACGATGCAGGACTGGATCGAACGTCTGCACCAGTTTCTCACCATGACTGGAAGGGAGCTGCTGACCCATGCCGGAACCATCAGCCACGAGAGAGCAATGACCAAAGCCCACGAGGAATATGAAAAATTTAGACTCCAGCAACTCAAAGAGCCCACCGAAGTGGAGAAGCATTTTATCGAGGCGGAACAGGAACTGAAGCGGATTGAATCTACCCGAAAGAAACAAGGGAGAAAATAAACACTTCCTCCATAAGAAGGACCAAGTATCACGGAAATGCAAGATAAAACTATGGCAAAGAAAATAACCAGAAAAAAACAACCCAAATCCATCGCCTCCACCCAGTCGCTCTACGCCTTCGTCAAATCCATCTGCGATATCATGCGCCGATCCAACTGTGCCAGTGCCCTGCAGTATTGCCGGAGTTGACCTGGATTTTATTCCTGCGCATCCTGGATGCCCAGGAAAGCAGGTCGCGAGAAGAGGCGGAGGCTGTGGGCGCGGATTTTTCACCTGCTCTTCACAGCCCCTATCGCTTGCAGGACTGGGCAGCACCCTGGTCCGACAAAGAGGAACATCCCAAAACCGATGAGGGCAAACCCTTTGGCTGGAAGCGGCAGGATATCGATACCCTCAAACATGACACCTTTTTCGGCCGGGAAAAGGAAAACCTGGTATTTCCCATTGCTCTTGCAAACCTGGTGCTGCACGGGATTGATCAGCCCAATCTCTGGCACGGCAATACCCTGACCGGGCGCGCCACCTACGGCGCACTCTTTGAGCAGGCACCCTTATACGCTGCCATCTGTAGTGGAAGTGCCGATCATGATGTCCGAAATGGTTAAATGGTTGAACGGCGAGCTGGATGTCCATCCAGTGCTGGTGAGCGGCATCACTCAGTTCCAACTTGTGCATACTCATCCGTTCTGCGAAGATTGAAAAATGGTGATCAGCTGTTGGCTTATTTCCTGAGGGGTTCTGCCTGAGGTAGTTATCTGGGTGAACCGTTTATACCACTGTTCCCGTTCTTTTATTAGTTGGGAAATTCGCTCCAGCGGGTTTGATGTGTTAAGTAACGGGCGATTGTTATTATCACTGGAGATACGGTTGAATATTTCTTCTGGTGTGGCGACCAGGCAGAACACGAGGGAATTACCACTCAGGGCGGCAACATTTTGGGCATTGAGCATCATCCCGCCGCCTGTGGAGACGATCAGTCCCTCTTTCCCACCAAGCTCGCGGGCTATATCCGACTCCATATCCCGAAAAGTTTTTTCTCCTTTGGTCGCAAAGATCTCCTGCACGGTCATCTTGAAACATTCTTCGATTAGCTGGTCGGTGTCTGTGAATTCATAATCGAGTTCTTTGGCAAGCATTCTGCCCACAGTTGTTTTCCCGCAGCCCATGAAGCCGGTAAGGATGATATTGGTTTTGCTCATTTGGTATAGGTGATCTTTCGGAAAAAAGATTGTTATGTGTCTTGTTGTGAGGCTGCATTATACCCAAAAGGAGGGTAATGTCATTGGGATTCAACTCATGATGATATCGCCTCTCAGGTATGGTTCATTTGTGTTGTGAGAAACTGACTGAAAAAAATGTAGAAAATGAGGTTCGCTATGTCGCTTGGTAATAGAACTGGAGAGAAGGCCTTTGCCTTTACTCTTAATGATGAAGATGGCAGGGAAGCCGGGCTGGATGATTTTAAAGGGAGTTGGCTGTTGATGGTCTTTCACCGCCATCTTGCCTGACTGCCCTGTCGGGAGCATTTGTTACAGTTGTGGCAACAAAAAACAAAGTTGGAAAAAATGAATATCAAGGTGATAGTGATCACCTTTGAGCCGCTAAATTCGGTCACCTTCCCGGTGGGGGATGCTGCAATGAATTTTCCTTATTATGTTGATGAAGAGAGACACCTCTATCGATATTACGGTATGCTCAAAGCGAGGTTCTGGGATCTTTGGGGCCCCCGTACCTGGCTGATCTATCTTCGTCTGTTGCTGAAAGGACGGAAAATATTAAAATCGCAGAGTGATATCGATCAACGCGGTGGCGATGTGCTTATCGATCCCCTGGGCATGGTTCGTTATCATCATATCGGCACCGGCCCTGGTGACAGACCGGACTCGAAGATTATCTGTAAACTCGTTGAGAACTCTTCATGAATAGAGAGAAACCCGGAAATGACAACCGTTTGTGCTGGGCTCTCCTGGAGGGAAGGTGTTTTTGATCTGTGCACTTCTTGTGTGCCAGTCTAGAAGCGAGAAGGCTGTGCACAATAGATTGCGCACAGCCTTGAGTTAAAAGCAGAAGCAGGTTGCAGATGAGAATTAATAGTACTTAAACAATTATTGTTTTTTCATTTTCATCATTGCTCTTTTCTTTTGAATCATCAGCGTGTCTTCGTACATATCTTGAAAGGCTGACTTCATGACTTCCGGAAAAGTTGCCGGTCTCCCACCATGTGACTTGATAAAAGCATCAGCCGTATCTTTAGTCTCGAAAGCCCATTTAGCATTTGCTGTCATTACACCCATCCTGTCTCCACCAATTACCCAGAAGGCAGTGTCGGCATCAATTTGTTTTTTTGTATTATAATCACCTACGGTAATTTTAGTGACCGGCATGTGAGTGTGTAACGCCATATCAACAGCGGCACAATGAACAGAACAGACGCCTTCCAGAGAACCATCGTCATGTTCAATAACCATCCATGAATGGCCAAAATTTGCTTCTTTCATACCACAGTGAATGCATGATCCATCTTTTGCATATGCTGCACCAGCAAACATTAATACTGAAATAAAAATCCCTACTACACAATACATGGCGTTACGTTTCATCCAGCTCTTTCTTTCCATAGCATAGACCTCCCTTGGTGAGTGATAAGAATTTACTTCTTGAGGGCACCTTGAAAATTTTTTCTCATGCCCCGATTTTGAAAATTCTAATTTTTCAAGGTACCCTTAACCTACAAAGAACTCCCCTGTGCAGAGTTCCACTCAAAGTTTAAAAGCCTACCCTAATGATTCCGTAAAGACAACCAATATTTGGCTGCTTTCATCCAATCAATAGGGCCGGGGAGCAGTTCTTGATAAAGCAAAACCGCCATTATTTTTCAGTGAAACTGTTCCCTGGGGCCACTGATGCACAATGCGGGCAACCGTCAGGAGCATGCATCCTTATATCCTTTTCAAGAAAGGCCATGGCATCATTGAAACGTCCAATCTTGCCATCGAAACCCTTCTGGAATCGGATTGCCATCTCCTCATTGTCAAAGGTCAGAATTGAAGGTTTACAGCAGTAGCCAACAACTCCTCCCATGAGAAAATAGGAATGCTGCGCAGAATGGAGTCTTCCCGAGAGGAAATCTGCCGTGAGGGCCATTGTCACCTGATCACCCAGTAGCAGGTGGGCCGAAATACCGCAATGCGGACAACAGGCAACCTTCTGTTCGCCGTTTTTAAGGGTGATGGTATAGAGCAAATGCTGGCTCGGCGGGCGGTTGCAGATCAGACATTTTGACTGAGAGAGTCGCTCGAATGAGCTATCTTCCTGCTGACTCGATTGATGTTCGAGCCTGGCGGCTCCACCATGGATCCGTTTTAATGCTTTGCGTTGTTCTAACCAGTCCAGGTCTCGATGGATGGTCATTTTGGATACTCCGAAATAATCGACCATTTCAACTAGACTTAGGGTTCCGTCTTTATTCAGCCAGTTCAGCAATTTTTTCCGTCGTTCAGTCGAGTTCATTCACTCCTCCTGTTATCAAAACAACACAATATAAACACGGAAGTCAATTTTTATTTTTAAATTATCTCCACGATGTGGTAGTTATTATTGATAATATAAGCAATCCTAGTAAAAAATCTTCTACTGGTAGCCAGATGTTATCAAAACAACATTCTTCTTCTACTCTATGGTATGAGTTGGTTATATAAAAAAATAAAAAAGGAGAGATTGAACGAATGCGACATAATTATATACTGTTGATTGTTCTGTTGTCTATCCAACCAGCAATAGCAGAAGAAATTAAGCCAAAACTGGACGAAATTGTCGTTACAGCCTCTAGGGTTGGGGAATTGATTGTGCCCCCCATTGCATCAGCTGACCTCGAAGCCTGAGTAAAATTTTATACTGGCTCTAGACCGAATTCATGCTGATATTTAAAGGGAGGCACTTTCTGACGGTACAACGTTTGAGAGATGGTGTGGTTAAATATTGCAGTGAGTAT
>WTAT01000504.1 GCA_013139415.1 Desulforhopalus sp. | reverse complement strand
TGTTCCAATAAAAAAGGTGAAAATAAAAGTACCGACTGTGATTCCTAAAGCGGTTCCAAGAAAGTAATCTCGAAAGCGAACCTTGGTCAGCCCCATACCGAAATTCATGGGGGTAAATGGAAAATATATAAGCCGTAAATACAACACAGTAGCGAAACCGTTATGCTCAATAGCGTCATCGTAACGTTTTAACTTACTACCGATAAGCGACGTTGCAAAATCTCGCCCCAGGTATCGGCCTATATAAAAAGCAATACATGCACCGAGCATAGCGCCGAACCAAACGTACATGAATCCCCAATAAGCCCCAAAAAGTGTCGCTCCCAAAGCAGTTAGAAATGTGCCAGGAAGAAAAAGACTCACGCCACCAGCGTAAATAAACACAAACATTATGGGGGCCCAAGATCCTGCAGAGTCCATTAGTTGTTTGATGTAATCAGCTGTGAAATATTGTTTTGCAGGAGAAAAACGAACCAGATAAATAGCTGCAGTTATGAATAATATAAGTGCGGCGACTTTAAGCACCGCACTTCTAGTCAGTAATGAGTCTTGCATGATTTGTGAGCGGATGTGTATTTCTATTTACCAAGCAAACGGCTTAACATACCTTTTTTTTCTGGCACAGGTAGCCCTAAATTACGACATATAGCGCTCTCAAGCTCAAAGTCGCTGACATCGCTACCTTCCACTAAGATCTCATCCCCGACCATTACCGCAGGGGCCACTGGTAGGTCCAGTGCGAAGTAATCATCCGTCAAATACTCGGAATTCGGTTTTGAGATAACATCTATTTCCAGCTGATATTTTTCGCCCAACCTGGGCATCATTTGATTGAAGTGTTTT
The DNA here is from genome assembly GCA_013139415.1 of Desulforhopalus sp. Lineage (GTDB taxonomy): Bacteria > Desulfobacterota > Desulfobulbia > Desulfobulbales > Desulfocapsaceae > Desulforhopalus_A. Next base: position 6,183 of record WTAT01000504.1, on the reverse strand, counting down.
CAGGGTTTACCGTTTGGTTCGTTCAAAAAAAAGCGTACTTTGAGCATGATATCCTCCGAATTGGCTGCTTTATTGTCTTACGCTGCTCATGTTAACCAAGAATTTATTTGGTGGAAGAAAATCTACCAACCGCAAATCGGCTCGTTCAGTACCCATTGCATCTAGAAAAATAATGGTTGGAACTCCTTTCACATCGTACTGTTTCAGAAGCTGTTCATGGAATGGGTTACCGCCTTGAGTTACATCGACTTTGACCATGATGAAATCCTCTTTTCCTTGTCGGACAACGTCTGGGTGATGAAATACTATTTCCTCAAATTCCCTACAAGGGGTACACCATTCAGCATAAAAATCAATAATCACCGGTTTATTCTGAGTAACCGCATCTTGGAGAAGCTGCTCGGAGTATGTGTTCCATGAAACTCCAGGCCCTTGGATAGCCCAGGATGTAACCCAAAAGGATGCAAAGACCAGACAGATAGTTCCAGCTATTGTTTTCAACCATGGAAATATCTTGGAACTCGCCTGGCTTTTATCTATCCAGCCCAAATGAAGTCCGGCAGCTATTGCGACAGCAACAGGTAAAGCAATTTTTAGTCCTCCAGGTATAATCGGTCGAATAAAGTAAACGGCCATACCTACTAATACCCATCCCATCAACTTGCGCACCCATATCATCCAACCGCCAGCTCGCGGCAAATGTTGCAGTTGTCCTGAAAATATCGCCAGTACGAAAAGGGGAAGACCCAGGCCAAGACTGAGAGTAAAAAAAACAAGAAACCCTAACCATGGATCACCTACACTTGCAACCCAGGTGAGTAAGCCAAGTACAAAAGGTCCAATGCAGGGAGCAGCTACTACCCCTAAAGTCAGTCCCATGAATAGGCTCCCGAGGTATCCGCTGAAGGATTTTCCAGCTATTTGATTCAAAGCTCCCGGCAAGCGAAGTTCCCAAAGTCCAAAAAGGCTTGTTGCAAATAAGATGAGGACACCGGCTATTACAGTCAAGACGATGGGGTTTTGAAGCATGGCCCCCATCAAACCACCTGTGAGCGCCGCTACAACACCTAAGACTGAGTTTGTCAGAACAAGTCCCATAAGATAACAAAGCCCATGGGCTACTAGCTTTATCTGACTTGGTTTTTCCTGGGCAGCGCGTCCTCCGAAAAACGAAACGGTAATAGGAATCATCGGATAGACGCAGGGAGTCAGGTTTAAAGCCAGACCACCAGCAAAAATGCCCAAGAGAGTCCAGAGCATTGCCCAACCTTTAAGGGATTGTGCAGATGGTACCGAAGTTGCTGCCTCCGAAGATGCAGTTAGACCCGCTGGAGAACTGTTAGTGGGCAGCCCCTCTTCCTGCCATTTCGGAAAACCGTAAGGGTCTCGATAAACGTTTTTGTATCCTTGCGATACGGCCACACGGGCCGCCGAGTCACTACGGACTCATGTCAAGCCACCTCAGTAAAAAACAAGGTCTCGTTCCTTGTCCGGTCCTAAAAAATTCTCAAGTTTGCCAGCACTCCGCCAACGCGACCACCAGGTGGGTTCCATAGGAAAATTAACTGCACCCTCAAGATGACCGGTACGGTATTCCCATTCCTGGCGAGTATCCACCAACAGTTGCGCCGAAGGATCCGTGGTGTATCGATCGGCTAACTCTTCAGTGGTGAGGATACGGTATCCACCAGCCTTGGCTTCTGCTAATACATCATCCCAAGTGGCTTGTGCTGGTGCTCCTGGCTGTTTTCCATACCAGATAAAAAAACTGTTGCCGCTACGGCTACCAGTGTCAGAACAGTCGATTTTATGGTATTCATATTCTATTCTCTCGCTCTTGTTTTTTTATCTAAGATGGCGTCGTAAAAACTCTTCATCCGAAGTCTACGCTTATCTGCTTCGGTGTTGGAATTTTTCTATAATTACGACGTGCTATCTTTTGCTTTTTCCCACCCGAAATGTGGTCATCAAAATACCTCCGAAAATAAGGAAGATGGCCTTTATATGGTTTGGCGTCAGCGTCTCGCCTAGAAAAAGAACTGCAAGGATGGTGCCGAATACTGGCATCAGGTGAATAAAGGAGCCGGCTATGTTGGCCCCGAGGATGGTCACTGCCCGGTTCCAGAAGATGAATGCCAGTACCGAGGCAAAGAGGGCCACATAGGTAATGGTCACAATCGATCCCATGGAAAGGGTCATGGTCTTGCCGCTGTACATTTCCAGGAGATAGAGTGGCAAGAGGATGGTCAGGCCAACGAGGACTATCCCCATCTGGTAAGCAAGGGGATGCAATCCTTTTGGATATTTCTTCAGGTTGGCGGAGTAAAATGCCCAGAGGATTGCGGCGATAAAAACCAGAATATCACCTCTGTTAAACTCCAGTTGCAAAAGTGTCGACAGCTCGCCGCGGGAGATGATCAATAAAACGCCGCTGAGTGAGGTGGCTACCCCCAGGCCTTGTCTGAAACTGAGACGATCGTTATACATACCCCAGGACATCAGTACAATAATGACCGGGATGCAGGAAGTGACCAGAACCGCATTGATGGCGGTAGTGGTCTGAATGGCCATATAAATAAAAGTGTTGTTCCCGGCCACCCCCACGATGCCTTGAAGTATTATAAATTTCCTGTGGCAGAAAGCAAGTTTGCGCTGGGCCAGGAGGTGACGAAGGCCGAAACAGGAAAGAATCAGCAAGGCCACTGCCCATCGCCAGAACGATAGGGAAAAGGGAGGAAGTTCCGCATGCATCCCACGGCTGACCACGACATTTCCGGACCAGAAGAGGGTGGTGAGAATCAGGAGGAGATAGGGCATTGGCGATTACAACCCATTTGTGATCTGGAAATGGTTTAAAGGAAAAAAACACATCATGTCAGTTCGTCGCCCTGCCGTTTGCAATAAAGTGTCCATTTTAACTTGACCACTTTACTTTTTTCATGTTGTTATAACAACACAATTAACCGAGATTCCAAACAACCTCGGCTCTTGCTGTTTTTCCCGATTCCCCAAGTTACACAACTCGCAGCCCAAAAACTAACCTGATCTGAATTTGATTGGAAAATATTAAAAGCAACATGGACGACAAAAATAAAGATATCTATAAATCAAAATTGAATAGCCTCGGTGAGGAATTCATCTATGCTCTTATAGACAACCCATATGAATGCCCCATAGTGATCGGCAAGGATGGCATCATTAAATTTATGAGTCGTTACAGTGGGAAACTCCTTGGAATAAACGGCGATGATGCCATCGGTAAGCACATTACTGAGGTGGTAAGTGAAACGCACTTACATAAGATACTCAAAGACGGCAAGGCCAGAATTGGGGACACACTCTACATCGCCGGACGTCAACAGCTCATCTCCAGGATTCCACTAAAAGACCTGGAAGGGAACCTGATCGGTGCTGTAGGAAAAGGGATGTTGAATGAGGTTAAGAGACTATGGGACCTCCAGCGAAAAGTCGAACTCCTCGATGGACAACTTCAGTATTACCAAAAACAGATAAATAAACTCAAAGGGGGAAATCAAATCATCGGCGAATCCCCTCCCATTCAAGAGGTCAAGGATAAAGCCCTGCTGGCCGCGAAAACGACCGCTAACATCCTGATTACCGGTGAATCGGGGACAGGGAAGGAGGTCATTGCCTATTTCATTCATCAGTCGAGTCACCGGGCCAATGGACCTTTTATCAAAGTCAACTGCGCTTCCATTCCGCCGGACCTTTTCGAAAGCGAACTTTTCGGCTATGAGCCTGGAGCATTCACCGGTGCGAGAACAAAAGGGAAACCGGGCAAGTTCGAAATGGCCCATGGTGGCACTATATTGCTTGATGAAATCGGCGACCTGCCCTTACCAATGCAGGCCAAGTTACTGAGGGTCCTGCAAGAGCGAACGGTGGATCGACTCGGCGGGACAAACTCGATACCATTGGATTTTCGACTGATAGCGGCTACAAATCGCAACCTCAGTGAACTGATCAAAGAAGATAGGTTCAGGAGAGACCTCTATTTCCGAATTAATGTCTTTAATATCCAGGCTCCAAGTCTGAGGCAGATGAAGGAGGACATTCCTCTTATTGCAAATCATCTGTTGTCGCATCTCAAGACCGAAATTACCTGGGGCCCCTCTGGAATTTCCGGAGATGCGATGGAATTATTGAAACGCTATTCCTGGCCGGGAAATGTTCGGGAGCTGAGAAATGTTATGGAAAAGGCCAGCATCATAGCCAAGGGTGATAAGATCGGCACAGAGGACCTGTCGGAACAGGTCCGTCACTGCACCGATGCAGGCGACAGACCAACTGATTATCCGTCAGGGGGCAACCTAAAAAAGATTTTGGAGGAGACAGAAAAAAAAGTGATAGAGGATGTTCTTCGATCCGTTCAGGGAAACAAGACCAAAGCTGCCGAAATCCTTGGAATTCATCGGACATCATTATACGATAAACTTCATAAAACGAAAAATGCGTCTAAAGATACCGGCAGCGTATAAGGCGAGGAGGCTTATCACCTCAACCTGTAGGGTTGACCCTACAGTGTCCAGTTATCCCTACAGATTGAGAAAAATAGAGTAAATTAAGTCGCTTACCATGAGAAATGCCCATCCTTCGCACAAAGTGTAGATATATCCCTACAACCCCTCCCTTGTCAGCCCGAACAAAGGAAGTAAAACAATCTCATAATTATAGATAGATATCTTTTTTTCTTTGCATGGCATTTATATTGCTTCTGTCTTTCCAAGTTGAGGAGATTGGTTTGACAATATGAAAGAATCCGGCATGAAAATTGATACAAAAAAGAATCTGCTGCTCCCAAAGCTGAAGGATGCGACCCTCTCACAGGAGAACCGTGTTGCCCTTCTGACCCTGCAGCGTGATGATGTACGTAATGCCCTGACGGGAACCGCTCTGGTCGACGATATCGTGAAAACTGTCGAGTGGGTAAATCGTGAGCACGAGGTCTCGATCCTGTAGATACGATTGATACGATAGATACGATAAAAATGGAATTACCGTTACCGGGGGAGCAAAAGGTAACGGTTTGGCAAAAAGAAGATCGTTTTTGAAACTCTGACACTTCAAACAAATAATAGTTTATAACTAGGAGAACACAATGCATTTCGCTTTAACGGATGAACAAAAGATGATGCAGGAAATGGCCAAGGATTTTGCCGCAAAGGAAATTCTGCCCACCCTCAAGGAAGATGAGGCCAATCATAAATTTCGCCCTGAACTTGTAAAAAAGATGGCTGAACTTGGTTTCTTTGGCTGCGCTCTGCCGGAGGAGTATGGTGGTAACGGCTTTGGTTTTCTTGAGTCGGTGATCCTTGCAGAGCAGATCGCCAAGGTCAGTGGGTCGTGGCGTCTGCCTTTCAATATGCAAAATATTGGCCCCGCCTGCACTGTAAACAAGTTTGGTTCGGAAGAACAGAAAAAGCGCTTTATCCCTGATTGGGTTAACGCCAACTCCTTTGGTTTCTTTGCCATTACAGAGCCAAACTCAGGTTCCGACGTGGCTGGTATGGGAACTACCGCTGTCGATTGTGGTGACCATTGGGAAGTCACTGGCCAGAAGATGTGGATCTCCAACGCTCAAATCGGTGATTGGGGCCTGGTTTATGCCTTTACCGACAGGAACAAGAAATATAAAGGGATGACCTGTTTTATCGTTAACCTCAAAGATAACGAGGGCATCATCACTGCCCCCATCGAAACCAAGCTTGGACTTCACTGTGCTCCAACAGGTGAAATTTCCTTTAATAAAGCAAAGATCCCCAAAGACTCCGTTCTCGGTGAAGTAGGTCAGGGTTTCCAGGTGTGCATGTGGCAGCTCAACAATACGCGAATCAGTTGTTCTGCGGGAGCTCTTGGCATCGCAGGTGGTGCTATCGATGCTGCTATAGGCTACGCCAACGAGCGGACTCAGTTTGGCAAGAAGATTGGCTCCTATCAGCTCGTCCAGGGGCAGATCGCTGACATGGTCGCCGAACATGAAGCCGCCCAGTTGTTGGTCTATCGGGCCGCCTGGCTCAAAGACCAGGGCCTGCCAAATCAACATCAGACATCCATGGGTAAACTTTTCGCATCAGAGGCAGCTGTCCATGCTGCCAGTGAGACGATGAAAATATTCGGTAGTTACGGCTACTCCACCGAGTACCCCGCAGAGCGTTTCTTACG
>WTAT01000150.1 GCA_013139415.1 Desulforhopalus sp. | reverse complement strand
GAAAAATCGGCGGGTAACAAAACCGGTATGGGAGAGATCTATGTCATCCCATTCCGATTTTTTGATGATGATGATTTTTTGCTGCTTATTGGCCTGGGTGATGATATCGCCGGCATCGACAGCAATGGCATTGCAAATCCGGACAAGGGTATCTACAGAAGGGGAGTTGACATCATTTTCAACCTGGCTGAGAAAGCCTTCAGATATGGAAGCCTTTTCAGCGACGATTTTTAGCGTCAATTTCTGTTCCTTGCGAGCTCTTCTTATCAATGTTCCTATATTCATGCGGTCTAAGCTCTATGTTCCTCTGTATTGATCTGATTTCGTAGAAAGATAAAATTAAAAATCGTTTGGTAAATGTTTCAATCCCACATATTGGTTAATATTAACTTACACAGACAATTAACTCATTGTCAATAAGAATATTCCTTTATATGTGGTGAATATTACCATGTATTGAACGCCATATTTCATCTTTGAAGGGTAGTTGACAGTTACGGTTCTCTCGAAATAGCACAGTTAGGTAGGAGGTCAGGTGTTGCAGATAAGGTGTTAAGCTATGTTTTTAACACCTTTTATATGAATTTTCCCGGGGCAATTTGACAACGAAAAATCCTTGACAAACTACTGGCCACTCGTTAAATATTATCTATAAGTAAATATTTACTTTTAGTAAACAGTAAGTAGGTACTGGTGAATTTGTTGATGACTTATCCTGTCTATCGGCATCACAAAAAGTCGACCACCGAAGCAGATAAGCGCAGACTTCGGATGAAGAATTGTTACAACGCCATCAAAAGTATTTATCCCGTTTATCGGGGACTAGGGGTCAATTTATGGGCAAAATCAGTTCCACAATAAATATCCGTAGCGAGGAATTTGCAGGTAATCAGAGACACATACAGGCGCTGGTCGATGATCTGCGCAGCAAACTGGAAGCAATAAAACTGGGTGGTGGTGAAAAATACCAACAACGGCATAGTTCAAGAGGAAAACTGTTGGCCCGTGAGCGTATTGACGCCCTTCTGGACCCTGGCTCACCCTTTCTGGAATTATCTCAACTGGCGGCCTTTGAGGTTTACGATACTGAAATTCCTGCCGCAGGTATTGTTACCGGTATTGGCCGGGTTAACGGTCAGGATTGCATTATTGTTGCCAACGACGCCACCGTTAAAGGCGGCAGCTACTTTCCCTTAACTGTCAAAAAGCATTTACGCGCCCAGGATATTGCCGAACAAAATCACTTGCCCTGTATTTACCTGGTGGACTCCGGCGGCGCCAACCTGCCGCGACAAGACGAAGTCTTCCCAGACAAGGAACATTTTGGCCGCATCTTTTTCAACCAGGCCAATATGTCGGCCAAAAACATTCCGCAAATTGCCGTGGTGATGGGTTCCTGTACCGCAGGAGGCGCATATGTTCCTGCCATGGCGGATGAATCCATTATAGTTAAGGAACAGGGTACCATTTTTCTGGGTGGTCCTCCCCTGGTAAAAGCCGCCACCGGTGAAGTGGTGAGCGCAGAAGATCTGGGGGGGGCCGATGTACACTGTCGCACCTCCGGGGTTTCCGATCACTACGCCCAAAACGATCACCATGCGTTACAACTTACACGACAGGCCGTAGGCCGTCTCAACCGTGTAAAACCTCTGGATATTGATGTCAGGGAGCCAGTAGAACCCTTATATGATCCGGAGGAAATTTACGGAATAATTCCAAAAGACCCTCGTCAACCCTATGATGTACGCGAAGTTATCGCCCGTATTGTTGATGGTTCGGAATTTGATGAATTCAAGGCTCTTTACGGAACAACACTGATTACCGGATTTGCCCGGATATATGGATACCCTGTAGGCATTGTAGGAAATAACGGTATTTTATTCGGGGAATCCGCGCAAAAAGGAGCACACTTTGTCGAACTCTGCGCCAAGCGAAAAATCCCGCTCCTCTTCCTTCAGAACATTACCGGCTTTATGGTTGGCAAGCAGTATGAAACCAGCGGTATTGCCAAACACGGTGCAAAAATGGTCACCGCGGTAGCCTGTGCCAGGGTTCCCAAATTGACCGTAGTTATTGGCGGCTCATTTGGTGCCGGCAACTACGGTATGTGTGGTCGGGCCTACGATCCCCGCTTTATGTTTATGTGGCCCAATGCCCGGATCTCGGTAATGGGGGGTGAACAGGCGGCTGGAGTACTGGCTCAGATCAAACGCGACCAAAAAGAAAAACTGGGCGAAGAGTGGAGCAGGGAGGAAGAGGCCCGGTTCAAAGAACCTATTCTGGAGACCTACGAGAAACAGGGGCACCCTTATTACGCCTCCGCAAGACTGTGGGATGACGGTGTTATTGACCCGGCAGAAACTCGCATGGTGTTGGGGCTGACGCTTTCGGTATCACTGAACAAATCTATAGAAGATACCGATTTTGGTATTTTCAGGATGTGACCAATAGGTAATATAGGTAATCCTATGACTGAGCAGACAGTTTTAATCCAAACAGACCAGCGTGGTGTCGCCACCGTCACCCTCAATAATCCGGAAAAGCACAACGCTTTCGACGACAAAATTATTGAAGAGCTGACGGCGGCTTTTGAGCAGATCAGCAATAATAAAGATGTGCGTGTGATGATCCTGGCGGCCACCGGTAAAAACTTTTGCGCCGGTGGCGACCTGGGTTGGATGAAGCGCATGGCGAACTACTCTTATGATGAAAACCTCAATGATTCCGAAGTCCTGGCCAGGATGTTCAAGAACCTGAACTTTCTTTCGGTACCGACCATTGCCAGGGTCCAGGGTGTCGCCTTTGGCGGGGGAGTGGGGTTGGTGAGCTGCTGTGATATGGCGGTGGCAACACCTGATACCAGTTTTTCTCTAAGTGAAGTCAAGATCGGTCTGATACCTGCGGTAATCAGCCCTTACGTGGTGGGTGCCATTGGCCAGAGGGCGGCCCGGAGATATTTTACAACTGCAGAACGATTTGATGCCCAGACGGCTTTCAAGCTGGGACTGGTTAGCAAAGTGGTAGAAAAAGAGCAGGTTAATCACGAAATTGACAAGCTGGCAGAAACCCTGCTGGCTAATAGCCCGACCGCAATAGTTGCTGCAAAGCAACTGATCTTTGATGTTGCAGGGCGGGAAATTGATGACGAACTGATTAACTTAACCTGTGAACAGATTGCTGATATACGTGTTTCCGCTAATGGACAGGAAGGCTTAACCGCCTTTTTGGAAAAACGCAAACCGACGTGGAGCGTGCTATAAAATGTTTAAAAAAATCCTGATTGCCAACCGTGGAGAAATTGCCTGTCGTGTCATCAGTACTGCCCGCAAACTGGGTATACTCACAGTAGCCATCTATTCAGACGCAGACCGCGACGCCCTGCATGTCACCATGGCCGATGAAGCTGTATATATTGGCCCACCTCCTTCACGGGAATCCTATTTGGTGGTGGAACGAATTATTGATGCCGCACTAAGAACCGGTGCCGAGGCCATACATCCCGGTTATGGTTTCCTTTCGGAAAATGCAAATTTCTGCCAAATCTGTAAAGAAAACAAGCTTGTATTTATTGGTCCACCCGCCGCTGCTATTGAAGCCATGGGTTCCAAATCGGCTGCCAAGAACATCATGGAAAAGGCCGGTGTGCCGCTGGTTCCCGGCTACCATGGTGAAGATCAGGATCCGTCTATTTTGAAAAAGGCTTCCGAAGAAATGGGCTATCCGGTTCTGCTAAAGGCCACCGCCGGCGGTGGCGGCAAAGGCATGCGTCAGGTATGGGCGGCAGATGAATTTGCAGAAGCCTTGACCTCCGCCAAACGTGAAGCTCTCAACAGCTTCGGCGACGAGACCATGCTGGTGGAAAAATATTTGATCCAGCCACGTCATGTAGAGGTCCAGGTCTTCTGTGATCAGCATGGGGGCGCTGTTTATCTCGCCGAACGGGACTGTTCCGTACAGCGTCGTCACCAGAAAGTAATTGAAGAGGCACCGGCTCCCGGCGTGACTGATGCATTGCGCCGGCAGATGGGCGAAGCGGCAACTCGAGCGGCCAGGGCCATCAACTACCAGGGCGCGGGCACTGTTGAGTTTCTGCTGGACCGGGATGGATCATTTTACTTTATGGAAATGAATACCCGGTTACAGGTGGAACATCCGGTGACAGAAATGATAACAGGCCAGGACCTGGTGGAATGGCAGCTGCGGGTTGCAGGTGGTGAAGAACTCCCCCTGACTCAGGACCAAATCCGTATTAACGGCCACGCCCTGGAAGCACGTATCTACGCTGAGGATCCGGCCAATGATTTTCTGCCGGCATCCGGCACCCTGACGTTTCTCCAACCGCCGGAAGAAAGTGATCATGTGCGTGTGGATACCGGGGTATTGCAGGGCGATGAGGTTAGCGTCTATTATGACCCGATGATCGCTAAACTGGTTGTCTGGGATGAAAACCGCGACAAGGCATTGCGGCGCCTTACCAAGGCGCTTGCGGAATACCGTATTAGCGGCATGGCCACCAATATTGATTTTCTCTATAACCTGGTCTGCTGTGAAGCCTTCAAACGGGCAGAGGTCGATACCGGTTTTATTGAAAAACACCACGATGAGATCTTCCACTCTAACCAACAGGATATCTCCCAGGGTGTTGCCCTCGCAGCACTTTATCTCGTGCTGGAGCAGGCGAAAAAAGCCGAAATAAGCGCGACCCATTTCCCCGACCCCTGGTCTCCCTGGAATAGCACCGGTGGCTGGCGCTTGAATCAAGCCCATGTTAAACATTTTGAACTCTTGTTTCAGGAACAACAATACCCCGTAACCATCGAGCAGCTGGGCAGAGCCAATGCTGTTCGCTACCTGATCCGAATTGGAGATCGAACCGTACAGGCCCGGGGACGAATTGAAAATAATGAATTTCACGCCGATCTCGACGGCCACCGACTACGCGCTTCAGTGGGCAGACACGATAGCAGTTACAGCCTCTATACCCAGGACAGCGCCCTGCAGTTTACGGTTATTGAAGCAGACCTTGGCGACGAAGATGCCGGACAAGGCGCAGGCGCATTAAATGCCCCGATGAATGGCACTATTGTCGAGCTTACTGCCACCGAGGGGGGCATTGTCAAAAAGGGCGATACCCTGCTTGTAATGGAAGCCATGAAAATGGAACACACCATCCGTGCCCCGGCGGATGGCAAGGTTACCCGGTTTTATTACCAGCCCGGTGATCTGGTCGATGGCGGCGCTGAGCTGCTGGACTTTGAAGTTGATAGCGAAACAGCACAATAGCCATATGTTTGATATCGGAGTCGGAAAGGGCCGTTTCAGGATGGAAGCGAGTTACAATGTGATTAATTAAATAGGGTTCTTCCATGTCAAATATTCCATCGGTAACCGATTCCCAACTGGAAATTAATGATCGAGTTGCCACACTGAAATTTAACCGTGATGATGTACGCAACGCCCTCACCGGCACAGCATTGGTTGATGATATTGTCACTGTCGTTGAGTGGATTAACAGAGAGTCCTCGATAAGCTGCCTGATTATTACCGGTAACGGTAAGGCGTTTTGCTCGGGCGGCAACGTTAAGGAAATGAGCGATGGCGAAGGAACTTTCAGCGGCACACCAGCACAGATTGACGAGAAGTACCGCCGAGGCATTCAGCGCATGAGTCTGGCCATGCACAGTATTGAAATTCCAGTCATTGCTGCGGTAAACGGCCCGGCGATGGGTGCCGGTTTTGATCTGGCCTGCATGTGCGACATTCGGCTGGGCAGTGAACATACACTGTTCCAGGAAACTTTTATCAATCTGGGGCTTATCCCCGGTGACGGTGGCGCCTGGTTTCTGCAACGACTGGTGGGATATCAAAAGGCAGCTGAGCTGACCCTTAGTGGCCGTCTTGTTAAGGCCGAGGAAGCCTTGCAACTTGGATTGTTACTGGAGCTTGTGACCGCAAAACAGTTATTGACGAAGGCCACAGAACTCGCCCGGACCTTTGCAGCCAAAGCGCCCCAGGCGCTGCGAATGACTAAGCGGCTGATGAAAAGTGCGCAGCGCCTTGAGCTGGCAGACTTTCTTGATTTATGTTCCAGCTACCAGGCCAGCTGCCACCATACCCAGGATTACCGGCGAGCTGTAAATGGATTTTTGGATAAAACCGCTGTTGAATTTAAAGGTGATTAAAAATGCAATATTCCGGTAAATCGTTTAGTGAAATAGAAATTGACGAGTTCTTTGCAAGCCAGTTAACAGTGATAGAATCGCATATTGTCACCGGCGCAGGACATTTTGGAAATTTTAGGTTTTAAATTTTAGAAAGGAGGCACAAAACGATGACGGAATATGATTACTGGAAAATTTTTCCCAAAATGCCGAAGAAGGTTACTATAGGGGATATCACTGTCCGGGACGGTTTTCAGCACGAAGAGAAATTTGTCTCGACCCAAGCCAAGAAGTTTTACCTGGAGGAGTTGATCTTCGCCGGTTGCCGACATATCGAGGTGACCAACCTGGGTAATCCCCATCTGATGCCGCAGTTCCGGGACGCCGAGGAACTGCTGACCCATCTTCGAGGGGAACGGTTTCGGGAAAAATGTGAACGTAAGGGCATCAATTACGATGATATCTGCCTGACCTGCATCACCATTCGCGAGAGCGCCGTGGATCGGGCCATTAAGTTGAAGGAGAAGGGGATCGGGCCCGACCGGGTGCTGATGATGGTCTCCACCGAGGAAGAACACCATTTTGCCAACTCCGGCACGACCCTGCCGGACTACTGGAAAGAAGCGGAGCGGTGCATTAAAAAATGCACCGACGCGGGCATCAAGGTGAACGGCACGGTCAGCACCATCTGGGGCAGCCCCATCGGTGGAGCCACAGACATGAAGGACGCCGTGGAGTTCACCAAGCGCTGGTTGGAAATCGGCGCTAGTGACGTGGAGCATGCTGATCACGACGGCAGTGCCTCGGCGCCGGACGTCTACCGGTATTTCTCCATGATCCTCGACGAAATTCCAGACCCCCGCTTCCACATCGCCCATTTTCACGAGACCAAGCGGGTGGCTTCGGCCTCTGTCCTGGCGGCGCTCCAGGCCGGCATTATCAATTTCGAAGCGGCCATGGGCGGTCTGGGTGGTCAGCCGGCTAATTTTCTGGATGACTGCCCGGTCAAGGGTACCGGTGAATATTATTATGATGATCCCCGGTATGTGGGGCTGGTGACCCTGGAGGATACCCTCGTCCAGATTGACGAGATGGGCATCCAGCACGGCTGGGACGTGGACCGGATCCTTTGGCTCGGCAAACAGCTGGAGCGAACCATGGGCAGGCGGTTGAGGTCCGAAGCGATCCTGAACGGCCGCACCCTCAAGGAAGGTCACCTGGAATATGCCCGGCCGGGGCTTGCCAAGCGAAAGGAAAAGCTCGGGGAAGCGCCCGCCCAGAAATTTCCTGCGGAATGGGGAGAGAGGGCGGTCCTGCCCGAACGTTGTCGGGTGGGCCGTTAGATGGGGGCTGCTTCAGGACGCATCTGATAAGTGTTACCTCTCGGGACCGCCGGTCTTACCACTGGCGGTTCCGGGTTTCAATCTGCGATAGCAGGATAGTGTTTTGAAACTAGAAATTTAAAGTGAGCACCAGATAGCGAACTCAGAGAGACCTTCGAGGCACTTATTCCCCCAGGTAAGCGATAGACTCCGAGGGGGTACTAAAAAGAGTACCCGTCAAGCGAGTTATATAAGGAATCCGGCTTACTTTCCCGTTTACCGGGGTTAGTAATGCCCCAGCAGAGTTTGTATATCAGCACTACCTGCTCAGCCGAAAGTCAAAGCGATCGTGGCTACCCAAAGCGTTTTTTGATTACGTATGAAACTCAGCTCCTTTTGTCGTCATTTCCGCGCAGGCTGGAATCCAGGCCGCTGTAATTCCAAGAAATGTTGGGGATTACAGCTTTGTTGTTTCCAGGCATTGTAGAGCGTGTCTACTGCTCTTATACACTCCAAATATATCATTCCGATCTACCAGAAATCTACCAGGAGATC